>JBQTJM010000351.1:0-10128 GCA_052387115.1 Gammaproteobacteria bacterium
GCCGGATACGGGCCGTGCCGTGATCCGCCAATCGCTGCCGATGGCCCGGACGTCGGTGATCTCCAGGTGCAGGGCGTCCTCGACGCGCGAGTAGCCGCCGAGCTCGGCCATGGGCATGGCATCGCCGCCGAGGAGCGTGGGTGCCACATAGGCCACCAGCTCATCGACCAGGCCGGCCGCCAGTATCGTCCCGGTGAGGACGGGTCCGGCCTCGACCAAGACCTCGTTGACCTCCAGCCCCGCCAGCGTCCGCAGCACCTGCGTGAGGTCCGGCCGGCCATCGCACAGTGGTACCTGGAGCACCCGTGCGCCGGCTTCGGTTAGCGCCATGCGTCGCGCCGCGCCGGCTTCCCCGCATAGCACCAGGGTCCTGCCGGCCTCGCGTAACATGCGTGCGCTCGGAGGCATGCGGAGCCGGGTGTCGAGGACCACACGCAGTGGTGCGGTGCCCGCGCCGGCCAGCACCGGGTCGCGCACCGTCAGCAAGGGGTCATCCGCGAGCACGGTGCCGATGCCGGTCAGGATGGCCGAGCTCTGGGCACGCAGGCGCTGAACGTCGGCGCGCGCGGCTCGGGAGGTGATCCAGCGGCTCATCCCGGAACGCAGCGCGACGCGGCCATCCAGGCTCATGGCCGTCTTGGCCGTGACCGCTGGCAGCCCCGAGCGCATGCGTTTGACGAAGCCGCGGTTGAGGCGGGTGGCCTCGCCCTCGCCGAGCCCCGTGGCTATCGCGATCCCGGCCTCGGCCAGCGCCCGGCAACCTCTGCCCTGGACCGCGGGGTTGGGATCGGTCATGGCGACTATCACGCGTGCGATCCCGGCGCCGATCAGCGACTCGGTACAGGGGGGGGTGCGGCCCTGGTGGCAGCAGGGCTCCAAGGTCACATAGCAGCTCGTCCCACGCGCCCGGCGACCCGCCGCGCGCAGCGCCAGGATCTCGGCGTGCGGCTCACCGGTCTTGCGATGCCAGCCCTCGCCGACTACGGCGCCGTCTTTGACCAGCACGCAGCCGACGCGGGGGTTCGGGTGAGCGGTATAGAGCCCGAGGCGTCCGAGGGCGAGGGCGCGGGCCATATGCCGGTGATCGTCTGCGCTCCACATGGCGGATCTGAGCCTTGGGGCATTCCACTATGACACGGATCGGCGAGACACTACACTACCGGCATGGCGGCGCGACACAACGAGTTCATCTTCCGGCTCGAGGACGAAGAGGTCGTGCTCATCCGCGACTTCGAGGGCATGTACCGCCAGTGTGAGGACCCGCATGGGCAATCCCGGATGCTCGAAAACCTCTCGTATCACCTGGTCACGGCCACCTTGGACAGGGCCGTCGCCATGCTGGGCCACGAAGGGCGCCTGGCCATCGCGGATCTGGGTTGCGGACTCGGGTACTTCACGCGTCACCTGAAGCAGCGCTACCCCGAGGCCCTGGTCTACGGGCTCGATATCTCCTCGGTAGCCCTGGAACGCGCCGCCCGGCGGGCGCCGGACTGCACCTTTCGGCGCGTAGATCTGAAGACTCCGGGCCTCTGCATCGACGGCGGCCGACGCTTCGATCTGGCCGTGGCCTTGGACTGTCTCTACTATTTCGAGGACCATGAGATCCATGGCGTCCTCGCCAATATCCGTGCGCTCCTCACCCCTCGAGGCTTCCTGATGGTCGGCTACCATCTGCCCGAGGACATGCGTTTCGGCCTCTACCTGCGCTCGCTCGCCGATGCCGAGCGCCTGCTCACCCCCCACACCCTCGAGATCGTCTACAGCTTCGAGGTCCATAACCGGCTGGACCGCACCTACAGCGGCGCGCCGGTGGGACGCCACCTCTATTTCCTGGCGCGCGATTCCTCGTGAGAGCTACTTATCGAGGATATAGAGCCAGTCGCGGCCGCCGCAGACCTCGCGTGCGAGCCTCAGGTGGGCCGCGTAGGGGTGAAAAAGCCGATCGAGGCCCTCGTGGCAGAATCGGAAGTGGTCGTTGGTCATGCCCTCGACATGCGTGCCCCAGGCGACGATCCGGGACAGACAGGACCAGCTCGACTGGGTCAGGCTCTTGACCGACTCCGAGACGATGAGGCGCTGCGCCGCCGCGTCGAACAACTGCCCGAGGACCTCGTCCACGTCCGGATAGAACTGAAACAGGCTCGCCTGGCACACCACCACCTGCGAGCCGGGGAGGGACGCGCGGCGCAGATCGAAGTGCTCGACCTCCCGGCCCCGGTCACGGGCGCGGGCGACGAAGACGGGGCTTTGGTCCAGGCCCCGATAGCGGACCGAAGGGTCGAGATAGCCGGTCAAGGCCCCGTCGCCACAACAGACATCCAGGACCTCGGCGCCCTCGGGAACCCATTGCGCCACTTCTCGAAAGCGCTCGCGACGATGGACATGGTAGACGGCGGTCATGAGACCGTGGTAAAGGAGACTGCTCCGGTAGAGGATGGCCATGGCGGGGTCTTCCTGCCGAGTTATGGTTGTCGTTATGAGGCCGCCGCTCGCCGGCCGGGAGGGGCGTAACCCATCTTTGCACAGTCGTAGTGCGCTGGGAAGT
Source organism: Gammaproteobacteria bacterium (assembly GCA_052387115.1). Taxonomy (GTDB): domain Bacteria; phylum Pseudomonadota; class Gammaproteobacteria; order JACCXJ01; family JACCXJ01; genus JACCXJ01. Next base: position 2,546 of record JBQTJM010000351.1, read on the forward strand.
AGGGGCGCACGGCTGTGCGCCACCAAGCGTCCTCTCGCCGCGTCACCGTGACGAGGTGGTACGGTCTGGGCATTCAGCAGCCGTGCGCCCGCGCTGGGTGTAGTCCCGAAGCACCGTGGCGAGCATCGCCTTGGGTCTCTCGCTCCACGAGCGAGGAAGCGGAAGCTCATCGGGACGGAACAGGAGGTCGCGCTGGACGGATGCGCTATGAGTGTCGCCGGCAACGTCGCGGAAATAGTTCCTGGTAGACAACGCGTTATCACCCATGGTCGCGGAAGGCCTGCGACAGGCCGGACACGACGCCTGTGACGTTCGTGATTATGGGATGCAGGCGGCAGAGGATGAAACCATCTTTGCGCGCGCTGCTCACGAAGAGCGAGTGGCTTTTCAACGATCCCGTAAGGGTGTGGAGGACAAGTCACGCCGGCCGAAAGCGTACGCGCCAGACCTCGACGATCGCCAACCGGCCGTTCAGTTTTTCCAGCCAGTCTTCCCTAAGGACAAACCTTTCCAGCAACTGCACCACCTGCGCGGCGACCGCATCATCGGGAAGCTGAAGCACGAGGATCCCGGCGTAATCGGCCGGCGGATAGTTGCGAATATCGGCGAAATCGAAATCACGGGTCACGAGCGTCTGCCCGTTGCGCCGGGCGTGGGCCGCGATGCCGCCATCTGTAGCGCTGGCATGCCGATATCGCGCACATCCACCACCTCATGCCCCATCTGCTGCAGCAACACCGTCCCGGAACGCGGCAGACTGGCATCCACCAGGAAACGCATGAGTCAGGTGGCTGAGGCCGGCAGCGGATGATGTTGTTCCTGCTCCACCAACTCTCCCGCAAATTTCAGCGCGGCGCGGATGTCCTGGATGGTCAGGTCGTACTCCCTCTGTACTTCTTCGAAGCTCATTCCGCCCGCCAAGCTACCCACGATGATGGCCACCGGCGTCCGCGTGCCACGTATCACGGGTTTGCCATGACAGATGCCCGGGTCAAGGAGGATTCGATCATTCATGCGAGCCAGAATACGCGATGCGTGCGTCACGTGCAAGCGCGCGTCAGGGCGGTGACACACATAGGGCCCGTTTTTTGTCTAATATCAACGCAGGGCAAACTCCCTCAAACAGCCACGCTTTGGGCGCAAGTTGACATGGCAGGTTGCAACGTAAAGATCCAAGCCCTGGCGGTGCCGACGGGATCGGTCTCCAGGATCTCCGCGAGACATCCGGATCAGTCTGTTGCGATCGAGTCGGCCTCGATCTCTGGTGGCATGACCGAACCCCCTACGGCCTGGCGGTAATTGGAGAATACATAAACGGCCAGGGAGTTGGCGATACGCACCAACATGGCGTTATCCGTACCGCCGACAGAAAATGCGCCGCCCATGGCGGCGGCATGGGCGTAGAATTCTGGATAGGCGAGCTCTTTTCCGGTTTCCTTGTCGAGAAACCTCGCGCGCATGACCACGGCGGAACTGCCCGCAAATGCGCCGGCAAAAAACCGTTGGCCACCTCCCACGAATTTCAGATCGGTGATCACGGGTTCGATGAGCAATGTGCGGGCCGGGGTGCCGAGCGGTTTGGCGTTCCACCGGTCCAGCCTCGATTTCAGACGGTCATCGATATTTTCTTGTATCTTCGCGAGCGCGTCCTGGTAAGCGGCGATTTCGGAATTCGCGCTTTTCAGCGGTGCCACCTCGAATCGATTGAAGGCGGAAAAATTCTCGGCAGGCGCCGGGTTCTGCGATGTGCCCGGCTCGATGTTGGTGACGCAGCCAGTCATCAGGAAAAGGGCACCGCTAATGACACAGATCAGGAACAAGGCGCGATTCCGCGTGGACGATTGAGCCTTCATGGTCCTGGGCCGCGCCTTTCGGGGATAGAGGGTTCTTCCAAGGATCGGAAAGGCAACGCGGTTTCGCAAGCCCGCCAGATCATGCGAAGTCCGCCCGCCAAAGGTGTACGGCGCGCTCCGCTAGCCGATGCTGGCGTGCGTCGAGGAGATCGAGCGTCCATTGCTCGGGCGCCATCTCCGGGATCTTTCGCGTCAAGGCATAAGCGCTTTGGCTGTACGCCCCGAGCTTCTCGACAAAGGTCGCGTTGCCGACTCGGCGGTTCGCGGCCGATTCGAGCAATGTCAGATTGCCGAGCCGATAGACCGCCGCTTCCCATCTCTCGCGCGGAAAGTGCTGTGCCCAATCGTCGAGCGGGTTCTCGGGGAGGATATGCTCGATCGTGGCCGGATCCGTGTCGGGGTCGCAAGACCGACCCGACGCATCTTCTTCGAGCCGGGCCAAGATGTACTTGACCAGCTTCTTGCGCTGCCCTCCGGTATCTAAGCTGAGCAGGGCGAAGTCGTTTCGGAACTTGCCATCGTCCACGTAGATGGGTTCCAAGCGCTCGAAGAGCGTCGCGAGATTGATCGCTTTCCCATCGAGAACGGCCTTGGCCGCCTCGTGATAGGCGGGCTCCAGCGCGTTGGGATTGAGGCCGCTCACGACCGTGTAGCGGAACGAGATAACGCTCACAAGCTTCACTACCCGAACGAAGTCCTCCCGCGAGAACCGCTCCCAGGTCGCAAAGAGGACCGGTGTCATCTGCCGCACGCGAAAGAGGTTCAGATCGCGAACGAACGGTTTCGCACTCGGCAGCTCAGCCCAGTAGCCATGATTCGGATCTTCGAGCGCGGCGAAGAGCTCGGCACGAGCTTCCAGCGCGTCGAGGAGCGCGAAGACGTCCTGAGGTGTCTTCACGCGATCCCGCACGAGCTTGAAAAGGCGTTGGCTTCGGATCTTCGACTGCTCGCAAAGCAAGTGGTAGCGAAGAAACTCGGGAAAGCGCTCCGTGGCCACTGTGCCGATAAGCGACCGCCAGCGTCGCTGGAGTGCGTCCAGATCGGACGACACCTTCACCCTGGAGAAGAGGTAGTTCTTCAAGAGGTCGGTCGTCGTGAGCTCCAGCCCGCGGGCGTTGAGTGTCTCGAACACCGTGTAGGCGTTGAGCTCGTCATCCACCGTAATAAGGATGAAAAGGAGCTGGCGGGCGACGGTTTCCGAAAGGACCCTCGCCAATGCCTCGCCGTCGTCCTTGAGCTCGGAGACCTTGTCAAGCTGCGCTCCAAGGTACCGGAAGCAGTCCCACAATAGTCGATTGGACTTCGGCAGGCCGCGCGGATTGAGCGGTTGTCTCAACTGGACGAGGTAGTCCTGGTAGAACGCGTTGTCAGTCGCGTTGAGGCAGAGCCTGCTGCTCTCGACGAGCGAAGCCGGATCCTTCTCGCCGATGAAGCGATTGCGCAGCTCGTTGGCCCGTTCCCGGTTAGGCGCTGGCTCGACACCGCGGTCGGCCATCGCCCGGAGCTTGCCGATCACAGCCAGTGCAAGAATGCTGAGCGTCGCCATCCGCTGCTGGCCGTCGATGATGAGGAGCTCGCGGTCGCTAGTCCCCTCGACAACCAGGGCCCCCATATAGTGACGGTCGTCAGGCCTACCACGACGCTCCAGGACGTCATTCCAGAGGTCTTCCCACTGCTCCTCGGACCACGAGTAATCGCGCTGGTAGGGCGGCACGCGGTACCCCTTGCCGTTACCGATCAACTCCAGGTAGTTGATCGTTCGCGTATTGAGCATGTTGGCTCGGCTCATCACAAACCTCTTAACCTCTTTGGTCTTTCGTCGCCGTCTAAGAATTCCACGATGGCGAGGGTGAAAGGACCTGTTTCACGGCCCGGGCGATGTCCGGGTACATATTTATTGGTCCCCCCGTTGTTTATCGTCCCACCGAGGTTTGCGCTTTTCGAGGAAGGCGGAGAGGCCCTCCCGGGCCTCGGTAGAGGCCCAGAGCCGCGTGAGAAGCTCGGTGGACCCGGTGCGCTCCGGGTCCTTCGGCAGCTTTCCCAGCGAGATACGCTTGCAATGCGTGAGGGCCTCGGGCCCGCCGGCGAGTAGGCACCCGACCTCGGCCTCGACGGCCTCATCGAGATGTTCGGCCGGAACGACTCGGTGGACGAGGCCGAGGCGCTGGGCCTCGTAGGCGTCGATCCGGGCCGCGGTCAGGAACAGGCGCCGCGCCTGGCGTTGGCCCACGGCGGCGATGACGTAGGGGGCGATGACCGCAGGGGCGAGACCGAGCCGGGCTTCGCTCAAGGCGAAGACCGCCGAGTCGGAGGCGATGGCGATGTCGCAACAGCAGATAAGCCCGACCCCACCGCCATAGGCCGGGCCGGCGATGCGCGCGATCGTGGGTTTCGAAAAGCCGTTCAGACGTTGCATCAGATCGGCGAGCGTCCCGGCATGCGCGCGGTTGGCCTCCGGGGTGTCCACGAGACGCGCCCGCATCCAGTCGATGTCGGCGCCGCTGCAAAACGCTTCGCCGGACCCGGTGAGGATCAAGACGCGGATCTCCGGTTCTCCATTGATCGCCGCAAGGCGGGCGAGGAGGGCGCTGACCAGCTCCCCGTCCAAGGCGTTGCGCCGCTCGGGGCGATTCAGGGTCAGGCGAGCGACGCCCCGCCTGTCGGTCTCGAACAGGAGGGACTGGGTCATGACCGTTACATCCGAAACACACCGAAGCGCGTGGCGCGACGCGGCGCGCCGGCGCAGACACGCAGCGCCTGCGCCAGCACCTCGCGGGTGCGGGCGGGGTCGATGATGCCATCGTCCCAGAGCCGGGCGGTGGCGTAGTAGGGGTGGCCCTGGGTGTCGTATCGATTTCGGATCTCGGCCCGGTAGGCGCCCTCGTCTTCCGCGCTCCACTCGCTCCCGCGTGCCTTCAAGGCCTCACGCCGCACCACCGACAGCACCGAGGCCGCGACCTCGCCGCCCATGACCGAGATGCGGGCGTTCGGCCACATCCACAGGAAACGCGGGTCATAAGCCCGGCCGCACATCGCATAGTTGCCGGCGCCGAACGAGCCGCCGATGACCACGGTGAGCTTGGGGACCTCGGCGCAGGCGACCGCCGCGACCATCTTGGCCCCGTCCTTCGCGATCCCGCCCGACTCGTATTTCTTGCCGACCATGAAACCCGTGACGTTCTGGAGGAACACGAGCGGCGTGCCGCGCTGACAGGCGATCTCGATGAAATGCGCGCCTTTGAGCGCGGACTCGGAGAACAGGATACCGCTGTTGGCGAGGATCCCGACCGGATGACCCGCGATCCGGGCGAAGCCGGTAACGAGCGTCTTCCCATAGAGGGCCTTGAACTCGTGCCATTCCGAGCCGTCGACGATGCGCGCGATGACCTCGCGCACGTCGTACTGGAAACGCGGGTCCCTGGGGACGATCCCGTAGATCTCCTCGGCCCGATATGCCGGGTCGAGAAACGATTGCGATTCGAAGATCCGACGCTCGGGGAGATGGGACACGATGTCGCGGGCGATGCGTAGGGCATGGGCGTCGTCGTCGGCGAGGTGATCCGCGACCCCCGAGGTGCGGCAGTGCAGATCTCCGCCGCCCAGGGTCTCGGCATCCACGACCTCGCCGGTCGCGGCCTGCACGAGCTGCGGTCCGCCAAGATAGATCGTCCCCTGGTTCCGCACGATGACCGCCTCGTCCGACATCGCCGGCACATAGGCGCCGCCGGCGACGCAATTGCCCATGACCACCGCGATCTGGGGGATCCCCAGCGCCGACAGCCGGGCCTGGTGATAAAAGATCCGGCCGAAGTGCTCCCGATCGGGAAACACCTCTGCCTGGAGCGGAAGAAAGGCCCCGCCCGAATCGACCAGATAAATGCACGGCAGCCGGTTTTCCTGGGCGATCGCCTGCGCCCGCAGGTGTTTCTTGGCGGTGATCGGATAGTAAGTCCCGCCTTTCACCGTGGCGTCGTTCGCGACCACCACGACGTCGCGGCCGTGTATCTGGCCGATCCCGGTGATGATGCCGCCCGCGGGCAGCTCGTCTTCATAGAGACCGAGACCGGCCAGCGGCGACAGTTCCAGGAACGGGGTGTCGGGATCGAGCAAGGCCGCGACGCGCTCGCGCGCCAGGAGCTTGCCGCGCTTCCGGTGCCGTTCACGCGCCGCCTCGGGGCCGCCGCAGAGCGCCGTGGCGAGGCGTTCGTTCAGGTCCGCAACGAGCCCGCGCAGGTGTGATGCGTTCTCGGCGAACCCGGCCGAGTCGGGATCGATGCGCGTCGAGATCACCGGCATCGTCAGATACGCTCGATGGCCACTAATAGATTAGCTAGCATTCGATCGCAAGGGCGGTGGCCTCGCCCCCGCCGATGCACAGCGAGGCCACCCCGCGCCTCTGCCCGCGCGCCCGGAGTGCATGGAGCAGGGTCACGAGGATGCGCGCGCCCGTGGCCCCGATGGGGTGCCCGAGGGCACAGGCCCCCCCGTGGACGTTGACGCGCTCGGGCCGGAGCCCGAGCTCGCGGATCGCGGCCAGCGCCACGGCCGCGAAGGCCTCGTTGATCTCGTAGAGATCGGCGTCCGCCGTACCCCATCCGAGCCGGTCGAGGAGCCGCCGGATGGCGCCGATGGGTGCCGTCGTGAACGCCGCGGGGGCCTGGGCGACCGTGGCATGCGCGAGGATGCGCGCGAGCGGAGGGAGGCCGAGCTTCCCGGCCGTGGCTCTGGCCATGACCAGGAGCGCGGCGGCGCCGTCCGAGATGCTGGAGGCATTGGCCGCGGTCACCGTGCCCCCGTCCTTGCGGAAGGCGGGCTTGAGCCGGGCGATGCGGGTGAGATCACAGCGCCCCGGCCCTTCGTCCTCGGAGACGATATTGCCCTTTACCTCGACGGGGACGATCTCCGCGCGGAAGGCCCCGTCCGCGATGGCGCAAAGGCTGCGCCGCACGGACTCGGCGGCGTAGGCGTCCTGCTCCGCGCGTGTGAGATGAAATTGGTCGGCGCACTGCTCGGCGAAAAAGCCCATCAGCTCGCCGCTTTCCGGGTCTTCCAGACCGTCGTAGGCCATGTGGTCGAGGAGGCGGGCATGTCCCATGCGTTGGGCCCGCGGGGCTAGATAGGGGGCCCGGCTCATGGACTCCATCCCGCCCGCGACCACGACCTCGGCGGCGCCGGCGCGGATCTGATCGAAACCCAGCATGAGCGCCTTCATGCCCGAGCCGCACATCTTGTTCACCGTGGTTGCCGGCACGCCGATCGGGATCCCGGCTTTCAAGGCGGCCTGGCGGGCCGGTGCCTGGCCGAGCCCGGCGGGCAGGACACAGCCCATCAGCACCTCGTCGATGCGCGCCGGATCGATGCCGCTGTCCGCCAGCACCGCGCGAACGGCAACCGCGCCGAGCTCGGTGGCCGGAACGGCCGAAAATGCACCCAGAAAAGCGCCGATGGGCGTCCGTCTCGCCGCGCAGATCACGATTTCGTCCGGCATCTCATCCTGTACCTCATAACGGCCGGGCATCCTGCCCGTTCGGTTCATCCTGTACCTCATAAAAGCCGGGCTCCTGCCCGTTCGGTTCACAGCCCTCGTTCAACCAGCTCGCGCCCGATAAGCCAGCGCCGGATCTCGTTCGTGCCACCGCCGATGTCGTAGACCTTGGCGTCGCGCAGGAGGCGCCCGGCGGGCGAGTCGTTCATGTAACCCCTGGCGCCCAGGCATTGGATGGCCTCGAG
>JBQTJM010000352.1:0-6484 GCA_052387115.1 Gammaproteobacteria bacterium
GCGGCGATCGATGAATTTATTCTGGTCAACAACAGAAATCCAAAACCATTTGTATGGACCAAAAAGGTCGAAGACATCTTGGAAAAGATCAGCCATTGTAAAGCCATTATTGAGACACTACACTAGCGTTTAGGCTGAATCAGGAGAGTTTTGGCCGCTTAGTTGCGTATATCCACGGAAGCTTTGCCCGACCGGGCCTGGGCGCGCTGGCACCGCTCGGACCGGGGCTTGATGGCGACAGCAGGTTTTATCCGACACACGGGCAATTTCATCTGTTAAATACCTGCAATACCTGGGCAGCACGTGCCTTGCAGGGTGACCCACGACACGGCCGAGTTTGCCGTAGAATCGATTCGACTTAGGTTAGTTACTTACCTGTGTGTGGCCTACAATCAAGCGTTGTTTATTTCAATGATCATTCCCGCCTCGCGCAGTCGTTCCACAAGCACCTCACCGAGCCCGGTGGCCGGCGTCAGGACGCCTCCGCGCTCATACCCGCCAGGGAGGGCATCGGTGTTCGATATGAGGCTCAACGCCGACTCGCACAGGCATTTCACCGTGGCCCGGTTCCCTGGATCGCCTCGATCACAGATAAGAGCACTCACTCTACGGCCATCGTCACTGAGCCCTAGGAGCTGACAGCGGAACCAGCCATTTGCCATGGTGCTCTCAGAAGGGCCGCTACCGGGTACAGGCAGCAAGGGCTTTAGCAGCCGACGGATAGAAGGTCGCCACATCGCGCTCTCGAACAGCGCTATGCCAACCGTCGCGGCGGCGGCTTTGATCCGCGCGAACGGACGGTTGAACCTCTGATATTCTTGGTAGACGAACTCCGAGCCATACGGCTCTCCGCATTGAGCGTAAAGCGCGGCACTACGGCGTACGACCCGCGTGTTTATCGGTCCCATCAAAAACGGCGCGACCCACGTTCCGATGTCGGCATCGTAGCGGGGCCGCGTCGGGTCTTGACTGCGTTCGACCTCGTATTCGGTACGAGCGCCTTCGGGGTTGAGGAGGAAGGGGTGGCTTAGCTCCCCCGGCCGGGTAGACTCATGGGTGTTGAAACTCGATGCGACGGTGCCGCCGTTGAAGCCACCGTACAGCTGGAAAAAAGCCTTCGCCTCTTTGCACCGCACGCCTAGCTCCCTTCGCATATGGCGAACCAGGAGATAAGTACCGAGATCGGAAGGTACCGAATCGAACCCACAAAAAGGAATAATGCGCGTCCCCTCGAACGCCGCTCGCTGATGGTAGCGATCGATGAGCTCCCGTACCCAGCCGGTCTCGCCGGAAATGTCGACATAATGGGTCCTGAAGCGCACGCAGGCGTCGACGATGGGACTGCCATAGAGCGCGAAAGGCCCGGCCGTGCTCACCATCACTCGGGTCCGGGACACGATAGCATCGACCGCCGCTTGGTCGCCGCTCTCAGCGACCAATACCGCTGCGGTACTCGCAGGGGCTCCGATCTGCGCCCTCATAGCCTCTAGTTTCTCTCGATTGCGACCGGCGATGGCCCAACGCGGCTCTTGGGCATGCTGAGCGAAGTATTTGATCGCCTGTTTGCCGGTAAAGCCACTAGCTCCATAAAACACTAGATCATAATCACGCTCGGCGATAGGATGCATCGTTCCTTCCTAGTTAGTCAATAGGTAGGATCTTTAAACTTATTGATTGATATAAGTATCTGCCGAGCAAGCTCAGCCGGTGATCCTGTCTGTTTGAATGGGTGGGAGCTCGTTCGAAGGCAAGCGGACCTTGGCTCCTCGCCCCCGCAAGCCAAGGGACCGCTCATGGGTAGCAGGGTCACCGCCGTCACTCATTGTAACACCCAGACTCAGGGGGCCCATCGCTGCTAGCGCTGATGTTGTTCCCGAGGGCATGATGTTCGCGGTGGCGTTCGAGCTGGCTTTCGTGTCCACGTTTGCACCCGAGAGGCGGTTGCGCACCTCGAAGCTACGCAACGTGTAGTGGATCGTGAGCTCCAGATAGTAGTACAGCCCGGTTCCGAGTGCATAGGTTCTCGTGCCGAGCATGTGCCGGAAGAGGTCGGACCGCGGTAGGGAGAAAAAGTGCCATTCGAGTGCAGGTAGAAGGAAACACTGCTCGGTGCTCAGTAGCATCGTCAACGTCGGTCCAGACCCGCGGGCAGGCTTATTCAGCCCCGTGCTCTTGTTTCTGGGGAATCCTTAAAGCTGCCAGGAGGATGTAACTGAGCAGCCAACCAGTGAAGCCGGCGAGCACGATAGATCCCATCCACAGGTGTGCCGACCAGCCGATCCCCCGCGTCAACATCAGCACCAGGAAGAACAGCGCGTAATAGATGGTCGGCACCGTAAACGCGAAGAGATGCATGGCTTGGGGCTTGGCAGCCGACGGCTTTAAGGCTCTCACGAGAGTATCGGCCCCAAGGCCTGCGAGCGCTGCGGACATCACCAGGCGAAGGTCATAGTCTTGGGCCTGTGACACGTTCAAGGCCGCGTTCAACGCGAAGACCAGGGTGAGGCTAAAGAAACGGAGGTCCCAGCGCATCACCGCAAGCAAGACCAATCCCATCTGCAGCGCGCTTTGCACCAGAATGCTGGCGATGCCCAAAGCGCGGCGGAGGAAGCCCGAATAACGCGGGTGGCCGGTCGCGGCGAAGACGATGCTGGTGGCATCGGATGACCACGAGGGGCGCGCGTCGTTGGCATCCTCCATGGCCGGGTTGTTCGTCAAATTGATTTCGAGTCCCCCAGCGGCATTCGTCTTGTAGATCTCCCAGTTGTCGTCACGATTCGATGCGAAGGCGATGTGATTACCGTCGGGTGCCCATGCAGGAAACCTATCGATGCCCGGGTCATCGCTAAGCCTTCGCGCGTTCCTGCCGTCGGCATCCATGACATAAATCTCCCAGTTGCCATCGCGCCGGGAAGCGAAGGCGAGCTTCCCTCCTTCAGGAGACCAAGACGGGTAGCCGTTCTCGCCCGTAGTCGTCAATCGAGTCTCCTCGTCACCGTTGACGCGCACGGCGTAGATCTCGGTAGCCCCCTCGCGCTCGGATCCGAACGCGATCGTTTTGCTATCCGGGGACCACGACGGCAACCCGTGTCGCCCGTGGCCGCGAGTGAGGCGGGTTTGATTGCTCCCATCGGCGTTCATAGCGTAGATCGCTTGGGTGCCGTCGCGAACGGATTCGAATGCGATCTTGCTGCCATCGGGTGACCAGCTCGGGTGTCCGTCGTACCCGATGTTAAGGGTGAGCCTTGTCTGCTCCGTGCCGTCCGCGTTCATCACATAGATTTCCGCATCGCTCGGGGCGCTTTGGTTATACTTCCACGTCCCTAAGGCGAACACGATGCGGCGGCCATCCGCCGACCACGAGGGGTGGTTCATGCTCCGTGCCGGGTGCCTTGCCAGCCGGGTCTGGCCGCCGCCACCGGCGTCCATGACGAAAACCTCTCCGTATACTTCAGCGCGATGCGTGTCCTGCATGAGCCAGGTCTCGACGAATGGATGGGCGAACTGAGTGAAGAACGTGAATAGCGATAGCAACAGCGTCATCGACACCAGCATAGGCCACTGAGTGCTCAGGCTAGGGTGCGATTGAATATCCGGGCGATGCCAGGCCGCCCGGAATGGTCCCGCCACCATGAGCGCGCCACTGAGCGCCAAAACCAGATGGCTCGGACTGAGCAAGGCTTCCAGGTCGTGCTCGAACCCGAAGATCTCGTGCCAGATCAAATCCCCGAGCCCGCCGACCACAAAAATCAGCAGTCCAACCAATGAGAGTCCATAGCCTACGGGCATGGTCGATCGCCAGGGATAACCTTGGCCGCGGTTTTTAAAGAGCATGACCAGCACCAAGCTCGCGACGGCGAGCAATCCCGAATAGAGGATCGCATGCCACGGCGTGAAAAAGGTCTCAATCTGGTGGTGACGATGGGCCCATCCATCGATGTACAGCCCGAGGATCAACCAACTGCATAACAGCACCATGGTGCGGTCGAATCGCTCGCTCGCGGTCGGCGGCACGGTCAGCGAGCCCGGGACAAATCCTCGTCCATTTGATACAAGAATATTTCGCATAGGTTTTTACCTACTCGCCAGTTCAAGCGGTGACCTTCTCTGCGCAGCCTTCTACGCTGATCTTGAGGCGGTGCTCGGATGGGTAAGCCAAGATGCGCGAGGATCGTGGCGATGACGATAGGGTCTGGGATGGCGGCGATGATCGTCAAGGGGCCACCGCACTGGGGACATTGTTCAATATCGATAACGAACACCCGTTTGAGCAGCCTGGGATGCGCCAGGATGGGCTTCACAGCGCAACCTGGCCCGTGATGCCGCTCAGCGTAGGGTTGCCACTCGGGCAGGTTGTAGCCGGAGGGGGTATTCTACTGTGGCGGTCTGGCCGGCGCGTTCGCGGATGGCGACACGCCACAGGCGGTCGGGCCCGGCGTCCTCCCCTCCCAACCATCGACTTCACCGGGCTGGCCGCGGCGAGATCGCCCACGGTGCGGATCCCGAGGACTTCGAGTTTCGCGCTGGCCCTCGGACCGATCCCGTTGATAATCCGCGCCGGTAGCGGCCAGATACGTGTGGGCAGGTCTGCGTGTGAGAGCACCGTCAGGCCGTCGGGCTTCTGCAACTCCGAGGCGATCTTGGACAAGAGCTTGTTGGGGGTGACACCGACCGAGCAGGACAAGCCGGTCGTACGTCGAACGTTGTCCTTGATCCGCTGCGCCAGCTCAACGGTCTCACCCGGCACATCGGTCAGATCGATGTAGATCTCGTCGATCCCACGGTCTTCGATCTGCGGTGCAATGTCGGCGACGGCTGCCTTGAAGAGCCGCGAATAACGCCGGTACTCATCGAAATCTGTCGGCAGCAAGATGGCCTCGGGGGCCAGCGTCGCCGCCTTCATGAGCGCCATACCGGACCGAATGCCGAACGCACGCGCTTCATAGGTTGCCGTGGTCACGACACCCCGCCCGGTGTACTGGCGCAGGCGGTGGAAGTCTTGTCTCTCTTCGCCTACATCGTGCGCAAGCTTACCTCCGATCACCACGGGCAAACCCCTGAGTTGCAAATAACGCAAGAGCTCCACCGAGGCGTAGAACGCGTCCATATCCAGATGGGCGATGCGCCGTTCCATCAGGGCGTCGGCTAGCCCGGTCGTGGCTGAGTTGTCTGTGTTCGCGCTCATGAAGCTCTAGCGTGGTTAGGCGAAGTTACTGCGTTCTAGCGGTCGGGTCCGATCGGCGCCTTGGAGTACCCCTGGGCCCGCAGGGAAGCTCGGCCGGAGGCGCCAACGCCGGTAGACCCCGTATCTGATACGATCCCGGCCGCTCGGGCGGGGATCGCCGTGCAGCCGTAGTATGAGCCATTCCAATACGTATCTCATGGCGCTCCTGCTCGCGCTGCCCCGTGCCGCCTCAGGCGGCGAAGCCGACGTGGTCTCGGCACGAGCCATACGCGCAGCCAATGGTAGCTTCCACTTTGAAGTGACGATTCGGAGCCAGGACCGCGGTTGGGATCACTATGCCGATCGGTTTGAAGTCCTCGCCCCGGACGGCACGGTCCTCGGCGTGCGCCAGCTCGGACATCCCCATGTGGACGAACAACCTTTCACCCGTGAGCTCAACGGGGTGCTGGTCCCAGACACGCTCGATACCGTCGTCATTCGTGCCCACCACCACCCGCGGGGCTATGACGGCGCAACGGTGCAACTGGAGCTGCCGAGATAACGGATGAGGGTATCTCTTATCGGGGCGTTCCGATCGAGATCGGTTACACGATCCTGCGGACGGCCCGGCGACGCGCATTTGCGTTGTGCAGTGCGCGGATCGGAAGGCGGGGAGAAGCATCGGTGATAGCTACTGAATCCCTAGCCCGAACGGTAGATCTCTTGATCACGGGGGCGTGGCAAGAGGCTTCGAGCCGCTGGCGAGGTCGGGGTAGCCGTCGATCCATCTTCTGGATGTGGTACGGCTTCAGCTCCTGAAGGGTGAGCGTCGCGGGAACGGTGTTCAGGAAGAGTTGGAGCCGGTCCTTGTACCAGCGGTAGGTGTGGGCGCTCCGGTGCTTCTGGACGTAGTCGAGGACCTGGTCGACGACGGCGGCCAGCAGGCGCTCGGCCGGCTCGGCGAGCAGCTCTCCCCGCTGCTGCATCAAGCCGTGGTAGGCCTTGAAGCCGCGTCTTTTTCGCGGCCGAGGGTGTGCTCCTTGCCGTCGAGCTGGACGTACCAGACGCCACGGGCGGGGCGGAATTACGGCTTGGGATAGTGGGGCATCGGAAACCTCCAAGGCACTTGCGTGCAAGCCCTAGAGGTTTGCCAGGGGCCTCGCCGTTACAGCGGCGGGGCCTCTTTCTTTCTGATGTCACTTCTCGGACAACTTCTCGGACACTGGCGGTCAGGCTCGGTTAGCGCTTCGCGTAAATAGACCGGGCAGACGTGGCGAAATCCTATGGGGGTGTGTGCATCCAGGCGGCCCGGACACCACG
>JBQTJM010000353.1:0-15901 GCA_052387115.1 Gammaproteobacteria bacterium
AAGAGGTACGGTGTTTCACGATCACAGGAACGGAAATGGTTCATGGACGCGCGCTCGTTGGAACCCTGACAGATCCGATCGCCCCGCCCTTGAAAAGTTCCATGCTAAGTCCGACAGGCTGCTAGCCCTCGCGCCATTCATCTTAATATCAGGCTTGGCCACGGCGGACCGCTGGCATGCGTGACGGGTGGCATAACAACGACAAAGCAGACCCCATCTCCCCGCGCGGAGGGCCGCATGAACATCCTCTTCATCTACCCCAAGATGCCGTACGCGTTCTGGTCCATGAGCCAGCTCCTGAAAATGGCCGGCAAGCATGCGAATTATCCGCCGGTCGGGCTCTTGACGGTGGCCGCGATGTTGCCGCCGGAGTGGCGCAAGCGGCTCGTCGACCTGAACCTCGACCCGCTCACCGAGGACGCTCTGGCGTGGGCCGATTATGCCTTCATCGGAGCCATGAACGTCCAGGCCGGCTCGGCCCGAGAGGTAATCGCGAGCTGCCGCCGGGCCGGCGTCAAGGTGGTGGCCGGCGGACCGCTCTTCACCCACGAGCACCAGAACTTCCCCGGGGTCGATCACTTCGTCTTGAACGAGGCCGAGGTGACCCTCCCGCCCTTCGTCGCGGACCTCGAAGCAGGTTGTCTCAAGCGCATCTACCGCTCGTCGGAGCTGGCCGACGTACACCAAACGCCGGTACCGCTTTGGGAGCTCTGCGATCTCGACCGCTACGGTTTCGCCATCGTCCAGTACTCGCGCGGCTGCCCGTATATGTGCGATTTCTGCGACGTCACCGCCCTCTTCGGCCGCCGCCCGCGGACCAAGACCGCGGCGCAGATGATCGCCGAGATCGAGGCCCTGGGGGACCTCGACCGCTTCGATCTGGTGGTGTTCGCGGACGATAATCTCATCGGCAACAAGAAGCTGCTCAAGTCCGATCTGCTCCCCGCGCTCATCGAGTGGCGCAGACAAAAGCATCCCGCCGTCGGCTTCGCGACCCAGGTCACGATCAACTTGGCCGACGACACCGAGCTCATGGACCTCATGCGCCAGGCCGGTTTCAGGCACATCTTCGTCGGCATCGAGACCCCGGACGAGGTCGGCCTCCTGGCCTGCAAGAAGAGCCAGAACACGCGCCGCAACATGCTCGATAACGTACGTGCGTTACACCAGGCCGGGTTCCTGGTCACGGCCGGCTTCATCGTCGGATTCGACACCGACACCCCGAACATCTTCGACCGCCAGATCGAATTCATTCAGGACAGCGGGATCGTCATCGCCGGCGTTAGCGTGCTCAAGGCGCCCCCGGGCACCGAGCTGTACGAGCGCATGAAGCGCGAGGGCCGCCTGGTCTACGAGTTCGACTTCCACGAGAGCCAGACCAACATCGTGCCCAAGATGGATGCCGGGGTACTCTCGGCGGGCTACAAAAAGGTCCTGCGATCGATATACGCCCCCGAATATGTCCGCGAGCGCGCCAAGACCTTGCTCCTGGATTACCGGCAGAGCCCCATCGCGCTGCACGAAAATGTCGGGGGTTGGACCCTCCCTTTGCTCAAGCGCTACTTCGGGATAGTGGTCCGCATGGTCTACCACATCGGGATCAGGGGCAAAGGCCGGCGAAATTTCTGGTCACTGGTGCGCTGGACCCTCGTCCATCGCCCGAGGCACGTGGACCTGGCCTTCTTCTTCGGGCTATGGATGCACGAGTTTCAGGAGATGTACGAGAGCTACGATGCCTCCGGGCATTTCGACATCTACAAGGTCCCCATGGCCCTGTCCAGAGAGTTCGAAGAGTCCAAACAGTTCGAGGCCGTGGCCCTCGAACGCGCGTGACGCCTCAGAGACGATCACCCAGAGAAGATCGCCCAGAGAAGATCGCTTAAATCCGCTTAAGGGAAGAGGGTAGGTCCGTTGCCGGCGATCAGCCGGACGGAGGACCCTCGCGGGCCGTGCCCTTGAGATGCATCAGGCGCTGCACCTGAGCCCGCGCGAAGCGGAGACACAAGAGGGCCGAGGCGCCCCAGATCCCCGCCAGGATCAGCGCCGCCCACGGCAGCGGCAACATCTCCCTGAGCAGACCGAGGAGCGCGACGTTCGCAAACACCAACGCCAGGAGGCCCCCGAGGGCCGCGACGCAGAGCGCCGCGAGGCCCTTGCCGACCGTGAGGAGCTCCGGCCTGAACAGGGCGGCGAGCCGCCCGAGCTCGTCCCGCACCACCCCCGCGATGTCGCTCGCGGCCTCGCCCACGACCTTGCCGACCCGGCCGCTCGCGTCGCTTGCCGCCTCGCCCATGACCTTGCCGATCCGGCCGCTCGCGTCGCCCACCACGCGCGCGATCCGCGCCTGCGGGGAGCGCGCTGGTTCGGACAGTGAGCCCGCATCGCGTTCGATGACGTTGGACATGGTTTCGCCTCCGCTCTGCCCGGCCTATCGTTGTCAAGGCCCACGAGCCATTGTGCCCGCTCGCCCTCCGCCAGGCAATCGTTACACCGGAATTCTGCCCTGGCATTCGCGTGCGTCGTGGTGTAGATTCGCCTGCACGCGGCGAGGTGGCGTCGCGCGGTATCGTGAACCCCCGAGACATCATCGGGGGACCCTCTACTGGTAGGTGGAGCATCGATGAAAAAAAAAGTGATGATGGGTGTCCTATCGCTCCTTGCGAGCGCTCTCGGCGGCTGTAGCGAGATCAACGCGACGCCGGCCGATCCCAACCTCACGCGCTTCGATGGCGTGTGGGACGTCCTCGGCAAGACCGCCGTGTCCCATCCCGAAGCCGCAGAGGACTGCGGCTACGGGACCGGTACGGGCCGGCTCACGATCAAGGGCTCGACCATCACCGGCGAGCTGCAAGACGACTCTGGCTACGACTACGTGGTGGAAGGGAACATCGATGCCCGCGGCCGCATGACCGGGGGGTTCACCTACGAGGGCTATGACGCCGCCACCTTCGAGGGCACGCTGGGGGGCCGGGCGGGGATGGGGAGCTGGCAGGACATCTACGGTTGTCCCGGCAGTTGGGAGGTCCATAAGGGAAGTTGGGAGGTCGATAAGCAAGAGGCGGCCGCCGATAGCGTCCCGCCCGTGATGTCCCACCCGTGATCGATAAAGTCTCTGCCGATCCGCTCGCTCAGCCGCACCTATGGAACCGAGCACGACGCTGACCGACCGTATGCAGGATCTCTCGTTGACAGAGCTGATCCGCCTGCAAAACGAGATATCCCGGCTCTTGTCTCAGCGCTTCGAACGCTCGATGGCGCTGGCGTTCTCCGACATCGTGGGCTCCACCCCCTATTTCGCACGCTTCGGGGACGAGGCGGGGCGCAAGCTGCAGCAGCGCCACATCGATCTGGTAGGCCAGATCGCCCGCGGTCAGGGTGGCCGCATCGTCGACACCGCGGGTGACGGGGCCTTCACCTGCTTTCAAGCGACCGAACAGGCCGTCAACGCCTTCATCGAGCTGCAGACGGCCTTGGCCCGCGAGAACATCGCGCGCACGCGCGACCACCAGCTCACCGTGCGCGTCGGCCTGCACTACGGCCCGACCTTGACCGACGGGAACATGGTCACGGGGGATTCGGTGAACCTGTGCTCGCGGGTCACGGGCACCGCCAGCGGTTCCGAGATCCGGCTCACCCGCGCCGCATTCCAGGAGCTGTCGTCCGCGCGGCGTCGTTCCTGCCGCGCGCTCCCGGCGGCGACGGTGAAGGGCGTGTCGCAACCCGTGGAGATCTTCGTGCTCGACTGGCGAGATCGCAGCCTGTTCCCGACCGCCATGTTGGTGGAGGAGAGCGGTGAGGTTCTGAAAATACCCGAGCAGGACACCGTGACCTGTGGCCGGCTCGCCGAGTTCGAAGGTGGCACGGCCAACGATATCGTGCTGTCTTCTACGGACCCCAACCAGCTGCAGCGCATCGGGCGGTGGCACTTCGAGTTGCGACGCCGACCCGAGGGTCTCTACCTGTACCAGGTGTCCGACGGGACCACCGCCATCGACGGTGCCGCGGTATCGAAGGGGGCATCCGTCCAGATCCGCGCGGGGGCCCGGATCGAGGTCGGCCGGGTCCTGACCCTGAAGCTCCTCCAAGTGGCCAAGACGACCGACGCCGATGACGCCACCATCCTCACCGAGAGCCCGCGTTAGCGCGGGAAATAGGGGTCAGACTGATATTTATTGACGACCGTTCATACGCTGCGGAGAGTGTTTCGGTGGAATAAATATCAGTCTGACCCCTATTTCCCGCTCAAGCGAAAGGCATAGGCGTAGGCACCCGGGGCGCTGCCGAGCCACCCGGCCGGGAAGATGTCCTCCCGGATCGCCACGGCCTCCTCTATCAGACGCCGCACCTCGGGGTCGAACTCGCCCAAGACGATCCAGGCGGCTAGGGCCTGGAGACGGGCCGCATGGTGTCCCCCGCCCACGGCCGGTCCCAGGTCCACCCGGTCGTCCGGGCTGATCCGGGCGTTCAAGACACCGTTTCCGAGGGCGACGCCCGACCGGAATACCCGCGCCAGCTCGCGCATGAAGGCGATGTCGAAACGACCGTCCAGCCGATAGGCCTCGTACGGCCAGGTCAGGGTGATTGCACCCTTCCAGATCCACTCCGCGGGCCGGTCCAGGTCCTCGGGCGGCGCCGGGGCATGGCCCCAGGCGATGGTGCCCGCCGAGGTCCGCCACAGGGCCGCGACGAAGGCGCGTTGCAGACCCTTGAGGATCTCCGGCCGCAACGGTGTTGCCGATTGGTTGAGACATTCGAGGGCGGAGGCGTAGGCGTGCGCGTGACTGAGCGGCTTCACGCGCCCACGGTCGGGGCGGAAGAAGCGGCCATAGCCCCAGCGGTTCTCCCGATAATCCCCCGAAAAGGCGTCGAGCACCTCTCGTGTGACCTCGAGATAGCGCTGGGACTTGGCGAGATGGCTGGCGTGCAGTGCCGGCTCCGCCTGGACCGTGCGTGCGAACTGGCAGGCCGGCAGGGTCATGAGCCCGGCGACCGCCTGCTCATAGCGGTAGCCGCCGGCACGGGCGCGGCTCGGCCAGGAGGCCAGGACGCCACCGCGGCCGTCGTCCGCGATCCCGAGGTGGGTCCCGCGTAGACCGTCGAGATGCTCGAACCCTCGGGCGACGAGCTCCAGGAACCACGGATCCCGCGTGCGCCGATAGGCGAGCACCGCCGCCCGCCCCCAGAACGCCCACTGCCAGGCGAACGCGCGCCGGCTCTCCCATTCACCCCCGGAGCGCGCCAGGCGTCGATACTGATGCTGCAAGTAACCGGCGAGCAGCGCGGGATCCGGGGCCTGGGCCACCAGTGTGCGCCGCAGCCGCCCGAATCCCTGTGGGCCCGGCCTCTCGGGTGCGAATCGCGGGAGACCCTCGGGCGACAGGGCCGTGCGCAACGTCTGGTAGCGGCGCCGCGGCGGCGGCACCTCGGGCGATCGAATCGTGAGCACATCGATGGCGCGTTGATAACGCAGGAAGGTCCTGAGCCGGTCGTCGACGAACCCGGCCTCACTGGGGGTGCCGAGCGGATGACCGCTGCACCCGAGCGAGATGAAGGACAGCCAAACCGCGATCAGCCACCATCCCGCGAGCACCGCGGGCCGTCGGGTGTGGGTCATGGTGCCGTTGCAGGACCCGCGGGCTCAGCCGCCCACGCGCGACATCTCGACCTTGTGGAGCCCAACGGTCTCGGCGCTGCGCCGCTCCGAGTAGCGATCGTTGCGCCGGTGCCATAACGCACCGAGGCGGGCCGCGATATCGTCATCGCTCACGCCGCCCCGCAGGAGGGCGCGCAGGTCGTGGCCGCGGGTCGCGAACAGGCAGGTATAGAGCTGTCCATCGGCGGTCACCCGCGCGCGGGTGCAGGTGCGGCAGAAGGGCTGGGTCACGGAAGCGATGATACCGATGTCTCCGCCGCCGTCCCGATAGCGGTAGCGGCTCGCGACCTCCCCGAAATAGTCCGGTGTGAGTGCTTCGAGCGGCCATTCCGACCCGAGGATCGCCAGGATCTCGGGCGCCGGCACCACGTCCTCCAGCCGCCAACCGTTGGTGTGGCCCACGTCCATATACTCGATGCAGCGCAGGACATGAGCACCGGCGCGGCAGTAACGCGCCATCTCCGGGAGCGCCTGCTCGTTCACGCCGCGCTTGACGACCATGTTGATCTTGATGGGACTGAACCCGACGTTCGCGGCCGCGGAAATACCTTCGAGGACCCGCTCCACGGGGAAATCGACATCGTTCATGGCCCGGAAGACGTCGTCCTCCAGGGCATCCAGGCTCACGGTCAGGCGCGTCAGGCCCGCCGATCTGAGTCCCGCGGCCATGCGGTCGAGGAGCGAGCCGTTGGTGGTCAAGGTCACATCCCGCACCCCCTCGATATCCACGAGCCCGGCGATGAGCCGCGGCAGATCCCGGCGCAGCAGCGGCTCGCCTCCGGTGATGCGGATCTTGCTCACCCCGTGCCCCGCGAACAGGCGCGAGAGGCGCGTGATCTCCTCGAAGGACAGGAGATCGCGGCGCGGCAGGAAGGCCCATCGCCGACCGAACACCTCCTTGGGCATGCAATAGGGACAGCGGAAGTTGCAGCGGTCGGTGACCGAGATGCGCAGATCGCGCAACGGGCGTCCGAGGCTATCGGTAAGTGCCATGGAGCGGCTAGTATACCCGGCCGATCGGCCGGGTCGCGACGAGCCGGGCGGGTCAGCCCGCCCAACCCGGCCAGATCGGTCAGCTCGAGCCCTCGGGGGCTGCACCGAAGAGCTGATCGACCTTGGCCGCGCAGATGAAGTCGTTCTCCGACAAGCCCGAGATGGCGTGGGTGGTGTAACGCACCTCGCACTGCCGGTAGTCGACGATCATCACCGGGTGATGGTCCTCCCGGTGGGCGACGAAGGCCACAGCGTTGGCGAAGGCCAGGGTCTCGTAGTAGTTCCGAAACGGGTAGACCTTGCTGATGGTCCCGCCCGGCTCGTCGAGCCGCCAGCCGGCAGTGTCGCGAACGAGCGCCTGGGCCTCCGCAGCACTGAGTCGCGGTGTGCCGCCTTCACATGGTTTGCAACGCCTTCCTGCAAGCTGGGTCATAATTCGATTACCTGTGGCCCCTGGTGTGGTGTCTCAAAAGCGCCTATGTATCGCTCGGTTCGGCCTCGCCGCGGTAGACACAGCCGGCACTGCAGGTCTCACGGATCACGATCTGGCTGAGCCCCGGGATCTCGGGTGCGAGCCGCATCCACACCCAGCGCGCCAGGTTCTCGCTCGTCGGGTTCTCGAGCCCTTGGACCTCGTTCAGGCAATAATGGTCCAAGTGCTCGAAGAGCGGCTGAAACTTCTCCGTGATGTCGGCGAAATCCATGACCCAGCCGCTCTTGGGGTCGCAATCCCCGCTCACGTAAACCCCGATCCGAAACGAGTGCCCGTGCAGCCGTCGGCACTTGTGGCCCACCGGCAGGTTCGGGAGGTAGTGGGCCGCCTCGATCGAAAACTCCTTGAATATCTCCATGCCGGAAGTCTAGCGAAACGCACCTGAAATCGTAGGCTACCTCGTGTCCCGCCCGTCTGGAAGGGAGGACGTCACGCGTAGCCGGCACAGGGCCGCGATGCCGAGACCGATCTCGGCGCTCCTCCTCGCTTTCCGACCCACCCCCCTCGAAGCCTGCACGCCAACTGGTGCTAGATTAGCATGAAGGCACACCTGGTGCTCGTAGGAAGGGTGTGGACGGGTTATTTCTTGGATCGATTCTTTGCGCCGACTGTCACCATAGGATTCTTCTTGGCGTTGGCGCTGCGTGCCACGCCATCGAAGAAGTACCCGGTCCTCGGAAACGCCAAACGCTCCGCGGTCCTCGATGCGGTTGAAGAGTTCGAGATCGCATTCCTGGACGAGCTGGAGCATATCCTCGTGGTCGCTATTGATGAGCTCACCGCCGAGATCGGTCACAAGCCCCTTATCGATCGCGGGTGACCGATAGGATGCGCCCACCGACCCGCCGCCTCGCCTCGTAGACCGTCGCACTGATCCCGGCCTTCTTGAGCTGGTAGGCAGCATTCAGCCCGGCGATACCCCCGCAGTCCCGCGCTGCAACGCGGCACTCGGTTCAGGATCGATCCGTGCCGCTCTCACGCCGCGTACGCTCGTGCGCCTTCCAACTCGAGATGCGATAAGAGCTGTGCCAGCCGTCGGCGGGCATGGAACATCCGCGTCTTCACCGTATTTTCCGGGCAACCCACGATGCTCGCGATCTGCGGGAACGAAAAACCCTCAACAAACGTCAGCTCGATCACGGCGCGGTGGTCAGGCGAGAGTTGCCGGAGAGCGGCCAATAGCTCACGGCCGAGCTCCCAACCGAGGACCGTCGTTGCGGGATCGTTGGTGTTCTCGGGTTCTTCGCGATCGCGCTCCTCGCCGATGGGGAGCGGCGTACAAGACTCTTTGGCCGAACGCGCGAGCGCCTTCAACCCTGCATGGTGGGCGATACCGAAGAGCCAGGTGGAGACGCGAGCGCGATCGGAGTCGAACTCGCTCGCCTTCCGCCAGACGACTAACATCGTATCGTTCACGGCTTCATTGACCAGCGCGTGGCTCTTGAGACACTTGCTCAGAAACCGTCCTAGGCGGGGGGCGTAGCGTTGATACAGTATTGTAAAGGCCCGCTGGTCCTTGGCCGCCACGTGCGCAATGAGTCGTAGATCATCGTCCTCGCGTAGCGACCGCATGGCGGATATCGGCGTGCCGTGTTCGCCAACGGATTTATCGGGTACACCCCTATCGTGGCGGTCAAGAGCGCCCCACAGGGTGCCGGTGGCAGTGGTCATGAGCGTCCCCCTCTCAGGAAGTAACTGGATTGGTTCCTGGCTTACTGTCCCCTCGCCCACGACACGCCGATGGGTTTGAGATCCCGGTACGCCTACTGGACCGATCATCGCCGGAGGGGTGATGTCGATAGACCTGTCCCCGAACATCCGATGAGGTTGGTGAAACCAGGTGTAAGACTCCCGGTTGACCACCGTTCCTCCGGCGTCAGGACCAGCGTATTGCGAGGCTTGTGCCGGTCGCCCGGAGATCGCGGTACACAAACTTCAAGCGCTTGTTACAAAAAGGTTGATGGATCGCGTCAGGGAGGGTGCGCATCAGGGGATCCTCCGCGGTTCGTGCTCTCAACATACTGAGAGCGTCCCGACATGTTGGGAGTATCCGTAGGTCGGGTCAGCGCAGCGTAACGCGACAGAGGTGCGATCAAATACCGGCGTGCATTCATTTCCGCCGGTGATTCGGTTAGGATTTCTAGCTTCGTTCTACGGCTAAGGAATCAAAATCGGAAGCAGCCTAGCGACCAGCGCTTTCAGGATGCCGCCCCCAGCCATCTAGGCATTCCCCCTCCATCCCAAACCCTCCGTTAGAGTTAGACCTTCCTCGGGTACGCCGAGAAGCCCAGGGACTTGCGCCTGCGGGTCCGGGAAGAAGCCACCATGGCACCTGTTCGTCACGAAATCCATCATCCGGATCTAGCGCGAGGACCACGGCTCGGTCTTGAATGCGCGGATTCAAATTTGGTTGCCAGGGTGCACAACGAATAGAAACGCAGGAAGCTGGAGTTCATCGGTCGAGTGGGCCAATGCCATCGTATGCAGCGGGTCTACCCCCCGGACGAGTGTTTGTGGAAGAGCACGGATAAGCCCTGTCCCTGGCGGTCACCCGAGCCAGGAATACTTCAAGAGCCGTTTCAGATCCTCCAGGACGCCGAAGGGGTCGAACCCGGGCGGATAGCGCAATATCACCCGCACCTCGGGGTCGAGGACATACAGTCCCGGCCCGGCAGCGAAGGGGCCCTTCCCATCGGCGCCAAGGCCTCCCTCGGCGTGCAGGGCGAGCGTGCTGCCGGGAAAGGCTTCCATCACCCGCCGCAAGGTAGGCCCGGTGCCGGTCGCGAAGAGCGCCACGGCGTCTTGCAGCCGCTCCTGGTTCGCGCCCAGCAGCAGATGGATACGGATCAGCGTGTCGATGTCGGTGCGGCATTCGGGACCGCAATCCCCGATGACGCGGAGCAGGGTCCACCGGCCTTGCCATGCCCGTGTGGAGAACGGCTCACCCGTGAGGGTCGTGAAAAGCGGATCGGCGAGCGGCCGGGGCGGCTCGACCAGCACGCCGTGGTGCACGCGGCCCTCGGGCGCCCACTCGGGGTGAAGGTAGAGCACGAATGCGCCGACGACCGGCAGAAGCGTAAGCGCGGCCATGCACAGGAGCGGCCTCGACCCCCGCGGGCGTGGTCTCGCCGGTGGCTCGATCTCGCGCGTCAAGGACTGGTCCGCCGGCGCGACCGCCACAGCGCGAGATAGGCGCTGACGGTCACGCCCGCGAGCAGAAACCACTGGCCGGCATAGGACAGGTGCCGGTGGTGCCGGCCCTGCAATCGCGGCCACTCGCGCACGAACCCGTAGGGAGCGCCCGGGTCCAGGAGCATGACATAGGGTTCCACCGAGAGCCCGGTGCTGCGTACGAAGTACCCGAGGTCGAGATACGCCCAGCGACGCCCCCATTCGGGCCCGGGCCGCGACAGCCGATCGATCGCGAAGCGCGGCGCGGGTGGGCGATCGAGCACGCCGCGGAGCTCGATCTCGCCCGCCGGCGCCTCGATGGCAGGCAAGTGCTCGCGGTCCGGCCCCATCGGCACCCAGCCCCGATTGACGAGGATCCGACGTCCCGAATGGGCGAGTCGCAAAGGCGTGATCACCAGGGGCGTGATCACGTGGTAGCCCGCGCGGCCGTGGTTGGTCTGGTTGTCGATGAAGAGTTGATGCAGGGCTTCGAAGCTGCCGCGCAAGATGGCCTTGCGAAACCGGAGCTCGTCCGCGGACCCGACAGCCGTCTCGAAGGTGATCGCCGGGAGCCGCGCGCCCGCGGCGGCAGCGGACGCCAAGGCCTCCTTTTCTGCGGCCCGCCCGATCTGCCAGAAACCGAGCCGCGCGAACAGCACCGCGAGGCACAGGGCCGCGATGCCGAGACCGATCTCGGCGCTCCACCTCGCTTTCCGACCCACTCGCTTCGAAGCCCGCACGCCAACTGGTGCTAGATTAGCATGAGGGCACACCATTCCGACCTTCGCGAAGCGCTTTTCCGTGCCGACGTCGATTCGATGGGCCTCCTCCGCCCCCTGACCATGAATTGAGGACCCCGCTCATGAGACCAACACGCCTGTGGTTGCTGCTCCTTTTCCACGCGGTCGCCGGAGCGGCGGAGCTTCCCGAGCCGAGCGTCCTGCGCGGCTGGATCGAAGAGATGAAGTCGTCCGCGCGCGGGCCCTTCGTCGCCATCCGCTGGTTCTGCAAGGACGGTAGTGTCCTGGCGGCGCGTGCGCCGGGCGGCTGCGCTGAACACCGCGGGGGTTATCAGCACGGGGAATGGTCGGCCGAGGTGAAGCGCCTTCGGGACGGTGGCTATTTCGTCGCCAACATCCTGGCGGATCTCGACCCGGCCATCCTCGCGGCCCGGCCGCTGGACGCCGAGGCCTTGACGCAGGTCCTCATCGAACAGTTCCTGCTGGCCGCCGACGACGGCTGGGTCCTGCGGCGGGCGCGTTACTATCGCGGCGCGTTTCAGGCCGAGGACGATGCCAAGGGCACACGCACGCTGCTCGCGAGGCTGGCGGCGCAGACGGACTGGGCGACGCGCGGGTTTCTGCCCCTCCGGACCGCGGCGCGCCTCCTGCCGCATCGCGAAGACGCGCGCTCCTGGTCGGCGGTGCGCGACGAGGCCCTGGCGCTGGCCGGCAGCGACCCGCGATTCCAGGACATCCGCATCAAGATCCACAACCGACCCGATCCGGTCGATGTGGCGCGGGTGCGGGACTACGCCGCCGGGGTCACGGACGAACGGTTCAAGGCCCGCTACCTGAAGCTCGCGGCGGACCTGGATCGCCTGTATGCGCCCGCACCGCTGCTCCCACCCATCGAGGCGCTGCTGAAAGGGGTCGGGGACCCCGGCTTGTCGCGCGAGGTGCGCTCCGCGGCCGACGGGCTCCGGGTGGGCGAGCCCCTGGCGCGTTTTCGCGCGACGGCGGCGCTCATGGCGGCCCTGCGCACGCACCTCGCGCGGCTACCGGCGCGCCTGCGCGTCGAGGCGCTGGACTTGAGCCTCGCCGCCGAGGCCGAGCATTTCTCCCAGGCGAGCGTCTTACGCAGCCAGATCCCCCAGGCCAGCCGTCACGAGCGGTTGAATTGGCTGCGCGCCAGCGCGCAGGCCGTCTACGGGGCGGGACTCATTTCTCAACGCGAGCTACGAGCCCTTGACGAGTCGTTCTCGGGGCTCGACGGGGAGCTCGTGGGCGTCGGGGAGTATCTCGCGCGGATGGACTATCTGGAACGGCTGCCCGGCTGGTGCAGCGCCTGGATGCGGCTCCATTTCAGCGCCGCCATGGAGAAGCTCGCGGTGCTCGAGCCGCTGGCCGGCCGATTCGATCAGGAGCAACTGCGCGCCAGCCCGGCGTTTTTTTACTCGGCGCTCATAGACGGCCTGTTAGGCGATGCCCAGCACCAGGCCGGTCTAAAACGCGAGCTGTTCGGGGAGAACGTGGCCTCGGGTCTACGGGCCCTGAACCCCGGGGTGGCGCGCGGGCGCTTGTACGCCGGGACCGCGCACGGCACGTGGGCGGCCGACGGGATCTACCTCCTGCCCGAGACCACCGCCGATCTGCCGCCGGTGGCCGGGATCCTGACCGCCGGTCACGGCAATCCCCTCTCGCACGTGCAGCTCCTGGCCCGCAACCTCGGGATCCCCAACGTGGCCATCGCCGAGACCTTGATCCCACGCTTGAGGGCCCATCGGATGGAGACCGTGGTGCTCGCCGTGAGCCCGCGCGGGGCGGTCCAGCTCGCGCCCGATCGCGGCGACATCGCGGCACTTCTCGGGGATGAGCGAGGGGCGGCCCCGCGGTTGGTGATCTTGCCGGACCTCGAAAAGCTCGATCTCGCGACGCGAGAGCCGGTGCCGCTCGCCCGGCTCCGGGCCTCGGACTCGGGCCGGCGGGTCGGACCCAAGGCCGCCAAGCTCGGGGAGCTCTACTTTCACTACCCGGAGGCCGGGACGGTGGGCCTCGCCATCCCCTTCGGAGTGTTTCGCCAGCTCCTGGATCGTCCCCTGGCCGGGACCGGCCAGGGCGCCTACGACTGGATGGTGAGCGAGTACCGGCGCATCGCGGGGCTCGACGGCGCCGCGCGTCGCGAGGCCACCGAGCGACTGCGAGCGCGCATGGAGGACTGGGTGCGGGAGACCGATCCGGGCGCGGCGCTACGCGCGCGTTTGCGGCCGGCGATGGGACAGGTATTCGGGCGCGAGGGCGGCTACGGGGTATTCGTGCGTAGCGACACCAACGTCGAGGACCTCCCCGGATTCACGGGCGCCGGGCTCAATCTCACGGTTCCGAACGTGGTCGGTTTCGAGCGGGTGATGCAGGCGCTGTCCGATGTCTGGGCCTCGCCCTATTCGGCCCGTGCCTACGGCTGGCGCCAGGCGCACATGGTCGAGCCCCAACATGTCTACACCGCGGTGCTGTTGTTAAAGAGCGTACCGGCCGAGAAGTCCGGCGTCCTGGTGACGGCCGACGTCGATAGCGGGGACACCGAATGGCTATCGGTGGCGGTCAACGAAGGCGTGGGCGGGGCGGTGGACGGACAGTTGGCCGAGTCCCTGCGGATCCACCGTGCCACCGGCGCGGTGCGGCTCCTGGCGTCGGCCACCGCGCCAAAGAAACGCGTCTTGCTGCCCCAAGGGGGGGTGAGCCAGGTCCCGGCGAGCGGGGCCGAGGCGGTGCTGAGCCCGAACGAGATCCAGGCCCTACGCGACCTCGCCACCGGTTTGGCCGAGCGCTTCCCGCCGATCGTAGATGCCGAGGGACGGCCTGCGCCCGCCGACATCGAGTTCGGTTTTCACAAGGGCCGCCTGGTGCTGTTCCAGATCCGGCCGTTCCTGGAGAGCGCAGAGGCCCGCCGCCATACCTATCTTCAGGCGCTCGATCAGGCCCTCGCGGGGGCCGCGGACAAGCGCGTCGCGATGGCGGGCGTCCCGGGCGGAGGCGGACACTGACCCGACGCCTTGTACGGAAACAATCTGGGTATTGCCCAGCGCCGTAGCGATTGCGCTGCGGTCTCATCACCGATCGCGCCGACGGGCTTGCCCAGGCTTAGGCGCCTCGCCCCAGTTGGGAAAGGCAACTGCTGAAGCCCTTGGTACAGCAGGGCGAGATCCTGGACAGATGGCGTCCGGAAAAGGAGGCGCTAGTCGTGCATCCTTATGTGGGCTAGCGTACAGACGCCTCTCTTTCGGTCCTGTAGCTTGCCCCTACGCGCACGGATACAAGGTAACCTTTATGTTGCTGCGCCGAGGCGCGACCAGAATCAACTATTTTGAACAGGAGCGCGGACAATGAACTGGGATCAAGTCAAGGGTCACTGAGAACATTAGGATCGCCTCACCGCTACTCGTGATCTCCGCTACTCTCGATCGCCACGCCTGCCCCCTCCGTCAGTCGCCGCCGCGCAGCGGGCCTTGCTCTTCAGCTGCTTCCAATTAATGCAACACGGATTATTGGATCTGCCACTGTGGGGCTACATCATAGCGGCCTTGCTTCTGACTCATATCACCATCGCCTCCGTGACCATCTTCCTGCATCGCTACCAGGCTCATAGAGCCCTCGAGCTACACCCGATGGCCAGTCATTTCTTCCGCTTTTGGCTCTGGTTGACAACGGCCATGATCACGAAAGAGTGGGTCGCCGTCCATCGGAAGCACCATGCCAAGTGCGAGACCAGGGAGGATCCCCACAGCCCCCAGGTGCTGGGTCTCAACAAGGTCCTGTGGCAGGGCGCGGTCTTGTATCATCGGGAGGCCAAGGTAACGGACAACCTATACACCTATGGCAAAGGCACGCCCGAGGATCGGGTGGAACGCGTGCTTTACACGCGCTTCCGTAACCTTGGCGTTGTCCTCATGCTGGTCATTGACCTCGTGTTGTTCGGTCTGGCGGGCGTCCTCATCTGGGTGACCCAGATGATCTGGATCCCGTTTTGGGCGGCGGGTGTCATCAATGGGATCGGACATGACTGGGGGTACCGCAATCATGAGTGCCCGGATGCCTCGACCAATATCATTCCCTGGGGCGTTCTCATTGGTGGCGAGGAGCTGCACAATAACCACCACGCCTATTCCAGCTCCGCCAAATTCTCTTCGAAGTGGTGGGAGCTCGATATCGGTTG
Source organism: Gammaproteobacteria bacterium (assembly GCA_052387115.1). Taxonomy (GTDB): domain Bacteria; phylum Pseudomonadota; class Gammaproteobacteria; order JACCXJ01; family JACCXJ01; genus JACCXJ01. Next base: position 15,243 of record JBQTJM010000353.1, read on the forward strand.
GATGTACATTTGCCTGCTGGAGAGGATAGGGCTGGCCCGGGTCAAGAAGGTAGCGCCTAAGCTCGTGATCGGGCCGACCAAACCGATGGTGGACATGGAGACCCTCTGCGCGGTATTAACGCACCGTTTTCAGGTCACGTCACGTTATGGCAAGGAGGTCCTGGCGCCGGTGCTAAGAGAAGAGTTGCACGAGGCGAACCCTGCCGGTCGTCGGCTGTTGAAACGAGCTCGTAAGCTCCTTGTACGTGACGAATCCTTGTTGGATGAGGTGTCCAAGGGCGTGCTCGAGAGGGTGCTGCGCGGCAGCCAGTCTTTGGCAGCCACAAACAGCGGCTTCAGGAGATTTGGAAGGGCTCGAATCTTAGCCAGGAGACTCTGCTGCACGCACTCCAGGAGTGGTGCAGGCAGGCGGAGGCCACTGGCATCCAGGTATTGACAGACTTTGCCTTTCGCTTGCGCGGCTACGTGCGCGAGCTGGCAGAGATCGGACCGTGAGGTATCAACCAGGCCATGTCGTATAGATGGCATCATAGAGGAGAAGAATCATGAATGTTCACAAGATACTTTTAGCGAGCCTCCCGGCCATCGTGCTGGGACTCGGAGCGTGCGAGGAAAAGGGTACGGCCGAGAGCGCCGGGGAGGAGATCGATCAAGCGGTG
>JBQTJM010000354.1:0-17660 GCA_052387115.1 Gammaproteobacteria bacterium
CACCTCGAACACCGCCCGCATCGTCTAACCGACCAATGAGCTTGTAGTGCCGACCTTGGATGGTGCGTGATCGTAAAATCAATAAGTTACTGATGTTTTTTAGCTTGAGTTGCGGAAGTCGGGTTAGCCACGCAAATGCAGCATGGAAGTCCGCTGCGAGGGCGTCGTAGGGTCTAGAGGAGAACGTCCCGGCCACAGAGTTACGACTGCCGTCAACGACCGAGTCTGCTGGTTCCCAAGCTTCGGCTTGGGAACCCAGGGCGTGAAGCTCCTGCTTCACGTCTCCTTCACCAGACCCGCATCAGCTCGATCAAGCCTTCCTGCCCGGCATAATTCCGGGCACCAAATACCGCCAATGGTCGGGCTAGTCGACATAGCGGCGTTTGACCGGGTCTGTTGGATATATCCAATGCCTGACGCATCATTATCTCGGTTTAAATGAGCTGCGGGTCAACGTGGGATGAATTCCGCGAAGCTGCAGCTTCCCAACCGGGTTCCCAAGCTGGAGCTTGGGAACCAGCAAAGCTGGAGCTTGGGAACCAGCAAGCTGGAGCTTGGGAACCAGCAAAGCTGGAGCTTGGGAACCAGCAACCAGCAAACCAGCAAGACCCGGTGTGCGTCGAGGATCTCATAGCGGCTTGGCCTGCGCCGTGAACTATTTCACAAAAACTATGTGAATTGGTAACCGGGAGTCGGCCGATCCGACGCAGACGGGTCTTCGCGTGTTTCATGGACCGGGGTCCCTCGCGCCGGCCGGCACCTCCACACCCTCGACCCCGAGCATGCCGCAGAGGCGGATGAGCGGCAAGCCGATAAGGGCGGTCGGGTCTTCCCCCTGCATGCGGCTCAAGAGGGTAATGCCCAACCCCTCGGAGCGCAAACTCCCGGCGCAGTCGTAGGGCGTCGCGGCGTGCAGGTAGGCGTCGATGTGGTCGTCGCCGACCTCGCGCATCCACACCCGGTACGGGATGCAATCGATCTGCACGCGGCCCGTGGCCGCGTTCAACAGGCAGAGGCCGGTGAGAAACTCGACCCGCCGGCCGCTCTGGGCCCGTAGCTGGCGGCGCGCGGTCTCGAAGTCCAAAGGCTTGTTCAAGACGACCCCGGCGCACACCGCCACCTGATCGGAGCCGATGATCAACGACCCCGGATGGCCGCTCGCCACGGCCTGTGCCTTGGCCCGGGCGAGCCGCTCGACCAGCCTGGACGGGGCCTCGCCGGCGTGGCGGGTCTCATCGACCGCCGGCCGAGCGACCGTGAACGGCAGCCGCAGGCGCGCCAGGAGCAACCGGCGATGGGCCGAGGACGAGGCCAGCACCAGCGGCCGCCGCATGCCGAAGGACCGCTACGGCCCCCGCAACTCCGGCACCCGGACCTCGGTGGTCCCGGAGACGTGCAGCGGACAGGGAAGGGATCGGTTCCAGAGCATCCGTCCATACTCCCGGCAGCGGCAGACTCGGTCCGGCGCGGCACCCCCGGATGGCATGTATGAGATCAGAGGGCTTATCTGCGCGCCGCAAGCCGCGCATAATATGCTACGGCAGTCGCGTGTCGGACAACCGTCCGAGCGGCTGCGAGCCGCCTCTGCTAATGAACGAGACCTACATCCAGGACCTGCGCCAGCAGATGCTGGCGGACATCGCCACGCACACGGCCTTCGCCCAGGAGTACATCGGCAAGAATGCCCTCGACCCGCGAGTCATGTCGGCCATGGCGCAGGTGCCGCGGCACGAGTTCGTGCCCTTGGAGCTGCAGCTCTACGCGTATGCCGACACACCGCTCCCCATCGGTTTCGACAAGACCATTTCCCAGCCATTCATCGTCGCGCTCATGACCGATCTCCTGGATCCCCAGGAGACCGATGTGGTTCTGGAGATCGGCACCGGCCTGGGGTACCAGGCGGCGATCCTGTCCCGGTTGGTTCGCAAGGTGTGCAGCATCGAGTGCATCGAGGAGCTGTCCGCCCAGGCGTGCAAGCGCCTGCAGCGCCTGGAGTACGGAAATGTCGAGACGCGGCTGGGTGATGGGTACTACGGTTGGCCCGAGCAGGCGCCCTTCGACAAGATCATCGTGACCGCCGCCCCCGACCTCATCCCGCCACCCTTGATCCACCAGGTCAAGCGCGGCGGCAAGATGGTGGTCCCGGCGGGGCTTTCCGAGTCGCAGAAGCTGATCCTGGTAGACAAGGACATGGACGGGCATATCGTGACCAAAGAGCTATTACCGGTGCGCTTCTCACAGCTCGATACCAACGAGACCGGGACCTTATGCTAGCCTTGGCGGCGTGGGTCTCGCTAGCCGTGGTTTTCGCGGGCGTGAGCCCGGCCCGCGCGGACCTCGCCGAGACCGAGGCCGCCTATAAGCGCCGCGACTTCGCGACCGCCCTGCGCCTGCTCAGGGTGGAGGCCGAACGCGGGGACATCGACGCGCAGTTCAGGCTGGCGTTCCTGCACGCGAACGGCGAAGGGGTGGCGCCCGATCAGTCGCAAGCCACCCGGTGGTTTCACCAGGCCACCGACAAGCTTGATCCCGGCGCCCAGTTCAACGTGGCGGTGATGTACTTCGAGGGTAAGCTCCTGCCCAAGGACCCTGTTCTCGCGGCCTACTGGTTCCGCAAGTCGGCCGAGCGCGGCGACTCCGAGGCGCAGTTCAACCTCGGTCTCCTATATGACGGCGGGCTCGGCCTGCCCGCCGATCCGGTGGAGGCGGCACGCTGGTATCGGATGGCCGCCGAGCAGGGGCTCAAGTCGGCTCAGATCAACCTGGCCGTGATGTACCGCGATGGGCTCGGCGTCGCCCGTGACAACCGCCAGGCCTACGTGTGGTACGCGCTGGCCGCCGACCAGGATGACCCCGGGGCGGCCAAGGAACGCGATCGGATCGCGAAGCTCCTCACCCCGGAGGAGTATGCCGAGGCCATCCGCCTGCAGCACGAGCAGGAGATGCGCGGTTTCGAGCCCCCCGGTTGAGCCGTCCCGCGTCCACCCGTTCGGTGACCGCTGCGAGCGGTTATTGGTGGGGCTCGTACTTGAACGAGAGCTGCACCCGCGCGCGATAGGCCACGACCTTACCGTCCTCGACCTTCATATCGAGCTTGGTGATCTCGGCCACGCGCAGGTCCCGCAGGCTACGCGCCGCGGCCTCCACGGCATGACGGGCGGCCTCTTCCCACGATGTCGGGCTGGTACCGATGATCTCGGTGACCCGGTAGGTGCTGTCGGGCATGACGATCCTCCTTCGCGATGTTATTGGTGAGATGTCGTTGCCGGGGGCCCTGCCATTCCCTGCCGGTCAAGTCCCTGCCGCGCGAGCCCTCCTGCAATCTCAACTATAGCCCACGGACTCAACTATAGCCTACGGATTGGCCTGCGCCAGGCACCGGCGCTCGACCCGGCGCTGGCCGGAGCGCCGCTGCATGCGATTTGACAAACCGAACCGTGCGCGGGTAGCCTCATGGGCGATGCGAGCCATCGCCCCCCTCCTTCCAGCCCGCACCGCCCCCTACCGAACCGTCGCGACGATCGGCGTCTCGACCGCGCCGGCCACTCAATCCCCGGGGACATCCGTGCCGAGCTTGATCGCTTTCGGCACGATTGCCATCGCCCTGGCACTGTGGGGGGCAGCCGCTGCGGGGGAACCCAGCGATCCCGAGTCGGTGCTGCGCGCCCTGGTCAAAGCCAACCAGGACAAAGACCTCGAAGCGATGGCGCGCTGGATGGACGCGGGCGACGACGCCGTTGCTTACACCATCCAAGGTCGTAAGTACGTCGGCTGGCTGCCGTTCGCTCGCGACATGGAAGCCGAGTTCAAAGCCGTCACCCGCCTCGAGGTCCCGATCAAGGACCTCCGGGTCTGGACCCGGGGCGATGTCGCGTGGTTCGCGATGGAGCTCGACTACATCCGCTATGTGGGCAGCGGCGGCGGGGAGACCCGCACGGTGATGCCGCTGCGCGAGACCGGGGTGCTGGAGCGCCGCCGCGGGCGCTGGATCCTGGTGTCATGGCACGAGTCGTTTCGCAACGGCGCCGAGGGTCTCCTGCCCGTTGCCGAGACCGCGCCCCAGGAGCCCGCCGCCACCGCGCCCGATCTGAGCGGACAGTGGGCGGTCCAGGAAGAAGACAAAGCCTATACCGCGACCCTGGACGCCTCCGGCAACGGCACCTACACCCACCAGGGCGGGCGCCTCATGACCGCGCAGTGCGCCGGCCGCAAGTGGCAGGGGACCTGGCAACAAGGCGGCAACGACCGGGAAGGCGGGTTCGATCTGCTCATCTCGGAGGATGGCCAGGAGGCGCGCGGGGTATGGTGGTATACGCGCGTCGGGGAACATCACAACATCCCGCCGCGGCAGTGGGGCGGTGCCTATCATTGGAAACGCGTGCCTAGCGCTCAACCGGGCTCCTGAGCCCGAGGGCCGGGATCGGCAACGGCCCCGCCGGCGCCCCGCGTGGGCCGGTGATTGATAAGACTTTCAGAATTCGACCGAGGGGAGGAGATATGAAGCGTACCTTGTTTACGATGCTGCTCGGGCTCATGGGGCCGCCGGGGGCCGGGGCTGCGAGCCAGCACGAAGGCCATGAGCCGGCCATTCCGACACTGAATGCACAGCCCAAGACCGAGGTCAACTATGAGGGGAACAAGGTCTTCGTGACCTTCGGTCCGGTGGATGCGCCGGCGCCCCATGCCGGCGACCTCGCGGCCAGCCTGCCGCATCATTTCTTCAAGCTACCCAAGGACATGTACATGGTGGGCTACAAGTCCGAGGTGTACACCAAGGACGGAAAACCGCTGCCGCGCCAGTATCTGCACCACATCCTCATGATCAACAACGACAAGAAGAGCGTGTCCTGTCCCGGCGAGCCATTGTTCTTCGCGGGCGCCGGTCTGGAGATGACCGAGACGCGGTTCCCCGACGGCTACGGGGTCAAGCTCGAGAAGGGCAAGGCCCTCATGGCGGTGCTCGCGCTCTACCACGGCGTGCCGCCGACCAAGGACGTGATGGCGCGCTTCACCATGGAAATGGCGCCCGAGGGCGCCAAGGTCGCGGAGATGGATGTCTACCAGGTCGGCGTCAACGTCGTCTGTTACAGCAAGTTCAAGGACCGGCTACCCGGGGAGACCGACGAGGGGATCGCGATCGAGCGCGGCCTCAACGTCTCCAAGGCCCCGCTCAAGTTCAATCAAGACGGGTGTGTGAAGTTCGCCTACCCTCACGGTCATGACCAGCTCCTGATGATCGCCCTGGAGGACAAGACCGAAAACAGGACCCTGCTGCGCACGGTCCCCAATGTCGAAGCCGACGGCACCTTCGTCGAATTCAAACCGCACCAGGTCTACAAGAGCGCCCAAGGGTTCACCGTCAGCAGCCGCCACGACTACGAGATCTCGATGGTCTACCATCGCCCGCTCGACAACCCCAATCTGAACCACGGCATGGGGAACTACTTGTTGTACATGACCCCCGGGGCATGCCCGACGAGCACCGCGGCACGCTGATCCGCCGATCGTCGATACTCCCTTGGACTGCTGCATTATGCCGTTACTCACCGGCGCCTTCTTGCCGTGACACCGTAGTCTACCGACCACGACGGTTTGATAACACGTCGTCTACCAAGTGTCGCCCAAGCCACTTGGAGACGTGGCTCCCGCACGTGCCGGAAGCCGCACCGTCTGATGGTTCCGTCGCTCGATTGACTTCCTAACGACGGGTGCGCCACAGATTGTCACGCCACGTTCTCCCGCATTTTGCACCCCCCAAAGACTTTAGAGAGAGCCTGTGTACGCGATGGTTCTCCGATCGCTAAATGACGGCCCTAACTGACCTCACCGAGCGGGCTGCCGCGCGGACAATCGATGCCGGGGCGGGCAGGCCCAGCGCTTATTGCTCCGCCCAACCCATACCCGAGGCGGAAAGCAATCCGAACGATGAGGGTCCGCCGACAATACACCAGAACCATACGATGTGGACCCCCTGCTACAATCCGCTCGAACACAGGGCTCGGACACAGGACGGTTCGGTCGTCCCGGTGGCCCGATCCCACTATCGACAGGGCGAGACACACGACCATGGCCCATCCGCAACCCAAACCCGCGACCTACCAAGACATCATCGATCTGCCGGAACACCTGGTTGGGGAAATCATAGCCGGCGAGCTCTACACCCAGCCGCGGCCCGCGCCGCGCCATGCGCGCGCGTCGTCGGTCGTCGGCGGCAAGCTGACGGGGCCGTTCGACGCGGGGGATGGCGGACCCGGAGGCTGGTGGATACTGGACGAGCCGGAACTGCGCCTGGGGCCGCATATCCTGGTGCCGGATCTGGCGGGCTGGCGGCGGGAGCGGATGCCGAGGTTGCCGGACACGGCGTGGTTCGAGCTGGCCCCGGACTGGGCCTGCGAGGTGCTCTCACCGGGCACCGCCCGCAAGGATCGGGCGAAGAAAATGCCGATCTACGCCGGGAACGGTGTACGGCATCTGTGGCTCTTGGACCCGGACCAGCGGACCTTGGAGGTCTACGAGAATGCCGGCGGACACTGGCTGCTGCTCGGGGTTTTCGAGAACGAGGACGAAGTGGCTGCCATCCCCTTCGACGCCATCGCGTTCAACCTCGGCGGGTTATGGGCGGATTGAAACCACATGCGTCAAATTGAGGAGGCTATCGAACAAGGGCGTGGATCTCACGACCCACCTGCGAGCGGCGCAGGCACCGGCCAGCCCGCGCTACGCGGGCCGCACGTCGGTGGCGCGCTCGAAGGAATCGGAGTACAGGTACCCCGGGTCCAGCCCCTTCCCGGGCAGAGTGGCGCGGATGGCCTCGACCATAGGCGGCGGCCCGCTGGCGTAGACCTCGTACTCTCCGAGGGCTTCGAAGTCTTCGAGCACCGCCTCGTGTACGAGCCCCGTGCGCCCGGACCAGGGCTCGTCGGGTCTCGGGTCCGAGAGCACGGGCGTATAACGGAGCTGGGCGTGCCGCTCCGACCAGCCGCGCGCGAGTCCATCGAGATAGAGATCCCCCCGGCTGCGGGCGCCCCAGTAGAAATGGAGCGGGCGATCCGTCCCTTGGGCGAGGGCATGCTGGATGAGCCCCTTGATCGGCGCGAAACCCGTCCCGCCGGCGATACAGATGATGGGGCGCCGCGATTCCTCGTCCAGCACGAAGCCGCCGAGCGGACCCCGGATCCGCAGGAGGGTGCCCTCGTGCATCCCGGAGAACACGAAGTCGGAGAAGGCCCCGTGGTGATAATGGCGGACGTGCAGCTCCAAGAACTGATCATCACCGGGGGCGTTGGCGAGCGAGAACGAGCGGCTGCGACCATCCGCCAGCAGGACGTCGATGTACTGGCCGGCCAGGAACTGGAGGCGTTCGGCCTTCGGCAGGCGCAACCATAGCCCCATCACGTCTTCGCACAGCGGTTCGCGGCGCGCGACTCGGCACGGGAGGGTTCTGATCGGGATCCGGTTCAGGGAATCGATCTCGCGGATCTCCAGCAAGAGGTCGCTCTCGGCGTGTGCCTGGCAGACGATGGCATAGCCGAGCGCCTGCTCCCTCGGGTGCAGCGCGGGGGGCTCACCCTGGGGATAGGTGATCTCCCCGCTCTGTACCCGGCCCTTGCAGGAACCGCAGTCACCGTTACGGCACCCGTAGGGCAGCCGGATCCCCTGGCGCAGGGCGGCATCGAGGATGGCCTCGCCCGCCTGCACCTCGAAACGGTGACCGCTCGGCCGGACGAAGACGGTAAATGTCACGCGGTGGACGGTCAGTGCGAGGGATCCGCACAGACCCGCGTGATCACGGTTGGCTCCTCGTACTGTTGAGCCAGCGCAGTAGCGGTTCCCACTGCTCGCGGTCCGGCAGCGTCGCGGAGCGTGCGAACTCGAAGATGCTCAACCCGCGCTCGGCGGCGTGCACGTAGTTCTGGCTGGCGCGTAACACGGTGAGGAACGGCAGTTTGTGGCCGTCGGGCAGCCTCAGCGACTCGAGATACCCGGACAGGCTCACGGCCGCGAGCGTGTGGTCGCGGACCCGGTTGGCCACGGTGCAGAGCTTGACCTCCTGATTGACCACGCGCCGCAACTCCATCATCTCTGCGACGAAGCGGGCCGCGGCGCGCATATCCATCGGTGACGGCAGGACCGGGATGATGACCGACTGCGCACGGCGCAGGAAATCGCCCAGCACCCGGTGGTCACGGATGGCGGCCGGCGAGTCGATGATCACATAGTCCGTGTCCTTGGGGACCCTGAGCGGTTCCTCCCATGCCGCCACCGCCCGGATCGAGGGATGATCGGCCGGTCGCCCCGCCGCCCAGTCCATGCTCGACCCCTGCGGATCGAAATCGGCCAGCACCACCGACTTCCCGCGTTCGGCATAATAGCCCGCGAGGGTGGTCACGAGGGTCGATTTGCCACAGCCACCCTTCGGATTCAGCACCAGTATCGAGCGCATCGCCGGCCCCCCTTGTTTTTCCGCCCATTATAGCCACAGGGGCCGACCGGGTCATAGGTGGGCGGCTAGCGGCGTTTGGAGGACCTGGCGCGACGCGGCATGAAGACCAGAGGTCGGGTGGTGCCTTCAGCGTCGCCGCGCGACGACCCCTCACACCCGTGGCACGCGGTCCCGCCGGTCCCCGGCCGACGGCGCCGATACTGCCGTACAGAGAAAAAGGCGCCGACGATGGCGGCGACCAATGCCAGGGCCAAATACTCTTGTGTCGCAGGGTCCATCAACCGCCCGACTACGTAAGGAAGCGGCCGGCCTCGACCGACACGAGGGCGCTGAGATAACCGAGGCCCGTCATATACACCCAGGCGAACCCGGCCCAGCGCCAGGAATTGGTCTCGCGCCGGATCACGGCCACGGTGGCCGTACATTGCAGGCAGAAGGCATAGAACAGCATGAGCCCGACCGCCACCGATACCGAGAATACCTTGCGACCGTCCGGCCAGGTCGAGCCCCGGAGGCGCTCGATCAATCCCGCATCCTCGGCGTCAACCTCGGCGCCCACGGCATAGATCGTCCCCAGAACCGCGATCACCACCTCGCGGGCCGGGAAAGAAGCGATCACCGCGGCCGTGACCTTCCAGTCCCATCCGAGCGGCGAGAACACGGGTTCGATCACCCTGCCCAGGCGCCCGAGCGCGCTTTGCTCCAGGAACGCCGCGGATTCCTGCCGGTCCAGCTCCGCCAGCCGCCGCTCCAGCGGGTCGCCTGCCAGGCTCTGCTCTGCCACACCGCGCTCGGTTTGGAAACCTGCGTGCAGCGCCGGAGGATGCGGGAAGTACACGAGCGCCCAGACAACCACGGACACGGTCAAGATAATGGTGCCGGCGCGCTTCAGGAACACCTTGAGCCGTTCGGCGAGCTTGATGGCGGCCGAGCCCAGTTGCGGCAGGCGATACGGCGGCAGCTCCATGAGGAAGCTCGGGGTCGGGCCGCGCAAGAGCGTCCTCTTCATGAGCCAGGCCGTACCCACGCCACCGGCGATCCCGAGCAAGTAGAGCCCCAGCAACACCAGCCCCTGGAGGTTCAAGAGCCCATAGGCATAGTGCGTGGGGGGCACGAAGGCGGCTATCAATAGGGTGTAGACCGGTAAGCGCGCCGAGCACGTCATGAAGGGGGCCGCCAGGATGGTGGCCAGGCGATCGCGGGGATTGGGGATGACGCGGGTTGCCATGATCCCGGGCACGGCACAGGCGAAGCTCGACAACATGGGGATGAAGGACTGGCCGGACAGACCGCACAGGCGCATGAGCCGATCGACCAGAAACGCCGCACGCGCCATGTAGCCGGTGTCCTCCAGGACGATGATGAAGGCCGAGAGGATGGCGATCTGGGGCAAAAACACCACGACACTCCCGACCCCGGCGATGACCCCATCGACGAGCAGGCTCGCCACCGCGCCCTCCGGCAGCCGCCCGGCGAGGAAGGCGCCCGCGCTACGGGTCGCCTCATCGATCGAGTCCATGAGCGGTTGCGCCCAGAAGAATACCGACTGGAACACGGCCGCCATCAAGATGAGAAACGCCAGGCTGCCGGCCACGGGGTGGTTGAGCACCCGGTCCAGCCGGTCGCTGCGCGTGGGGCCTCTGGGCACCCGGCGCTCCACCACCGCCACCACCTCGTTGATCCAACCGTAGCGCCAGCGGGTCTCGAGCGCCGCGACCGATCCCTCCGCCGCGAGTCCTGCCCGAACCCCGCGAAGCAGCGCCAGGGTCGGGGCGCCGTGCTCGCGGCACAGACGGCTCTCTGCGTAACCGCCTTCATCGATGAGCGCCCGCTCGACCTCGTAGAGCGCCACCGCCCGGCCCGCGCCCCGCAGGTCCTCACACAGGGCCCGCGCCGCCGCTTGTAGCTCGGGGGCCACGATCAGGGGCTCGCGTTCCGTGTGCCTCAAGGCCCCGGCCAGGGCATGGCGCAGGGCATCGACGCCCTCCCCGCGCGACGCCACCAGCGGGACCACCGGGACGCCGAGGCGCGCTGACAGTCCCTGGGTGTCGATCCCGATCCCCTTGGAACGCGCCAGATCCATCATGTTGAGGGCGATGACCGCGGGTCTATCGAGCTCCAGGACCTGGCTGGCCAGGTACAGGTTGCGCCTCAGGTTCGAGGCATCCACGACCACCAGGACCACCGCGGGCCGGCCGAGCTCCGGGATGCGTCCGAGGAGCACATCGACGGCCACCATCTCATCGGGGGACTGCGCGGCCAGGGAGTAGGTGCCGGGCAGATCGACGAGCTCGGCCTCGACGTCCGCGAGACGCAAGGTGCCGGCATGGCGTTCGACGGTAACCCCCGGATAGTTGGCGACTTTCTGGCGCAGCCCGGTCAGGGCGTTGAAGACCGTGCTCTTGCCGGCATTGGGGTTGCCTATGGCGACCACGATCGGCGCGCCGGTGCGCGCGGTCGTGACACCAGGGGGCTCCGGCGACACGCGACCGGGCCCGGCAGGCTTCACGCCACCTCCGACACCAACACGACCCGCGCCTCACTGCGACGCAGGGACAAGGCGTAGCCGAGGATCTCGATCTCGATGGGATCACCCATGGGGGCGGTGCGGACGACGGTGAAGGGCTGCCCTTCGAGCACGCCCAGTTGCATGAGGCGATGGACCACCGGACCCGACTCGCGGAACCCGGTGATGGTTCCGCAGCGACCGGGCGTCAGATCGGCCAAAGTGGTCAGCGCCAGGGTCGTCATCGACGGTTCGGCCCCAAGCTAGTTGCGGATGGGAGTCATGGAGTCGGGCCTGCCCCGCGGTCCCTTCCCGCGGGCGCGGCAGTGACGCGGTTAGCGCCCGGCGATCAAGGCAACTTCGATTTGCTCGGCCTCGGCCCGGCTGATGGCCCAGCGCGTCTCTTCCAGCCGCACGGCAATGGGGTCGCCCTGCTGCAACAGGGTGACCTCCGCGCCCGGCAGGATACCGCGCGCCACAAAACGCTGGAACAAGGCCGAGCTCAGCGCGGGTACCGAGAGGATCACTGCCACCTCCCCCGCGGACAGGCGGCCCAGGGTCAAAGGCCGATCTGTGAACGGGTGTCTGGCGACCATGGCAGGAGTATACCATAGACGAAAACGATGTCGATTCGCATTTGCATCTGGCGCACCGGCGGGCCGCAAGATGAGCTTGACCACACGGTTCTTCGGCGCGACTGCGCCCCTCTGTCTCCTAACCTCTCAAACCCTGCACGTAGGCGGCGGTGACCGGGTCGCGCGGCGCTTCGAACACCTGCTGCGTTGCGCCGAACTCAATAAGCCGTCCCACACCGTCCGTGACCCAGAACACACCGCAGTGGTCGGCGATGCGCCGGGCCTGGGCGAGATTATGGGTCACGATCAGCACCGTGTAGCGGCCGCGGAACCCGGCGATGAGGTCTTCGACCACGCCGCTGGAGATGGGATCCAGCGCCGAGCAGGGCTCGTCCATCAGCAGCACCTGCGGTTTGAGCGCGATGGCGCGGGCGATGCACAGGCGCTGACGCTGACCGCCGGAGAGCGCCAGCGCCGCCGTTTCGAGCCGGTCCTTCACCTCGTCCCACAAGCCGACATCGCGTAGCGCGGTTTCCATTGCCTCCTCCAGCGCGGCGCGGCTGCGCACGCCGTGTTCGCGCAGCGGCAGTTCCAGATTGCGGCGAATGGAAAGCGGAAACGGCGTCGGTCTCTGAAAAATCATCCCGACCTTGCGGCGCAGACGGAGCAGATCGGTGCCGGGCGCAAGCACGTCCTCACCCTCCACGCGCACGCGGCCGCTCACCGCGCAGCCGGAGGCGTGGTCGCACAAGCGGTTGATGCAGAGTAAGAAGCTGGTCTTGCCGCACCCGGACGGGCCCATCAGCGCGGTGATGGCATGGCGTTCTGCGCACAGGTTCACCTCCTCCAGCACCCGCTGCTCGCCGAAGCGGACGGACAGCCCTTCGACCTGCAACGCCACGCCGCTCATGCTGCCGCTCCGGCGTAACCCCGGCGAAGCAAGCCGTGCGTTGCCCGGGAGGCGAGCACGTTGATCACCAGCAACAGTGCAATCAGCACCAACGCCGCAGCATAGGCGTTGCGCTCGCCGCCGGGCACGTTCATCGCGAGGTCGTAGATGTGGATGGACAGCGCACGTCCGGAATCCATCAGCGAGTCCGGCCAGCGATCCACGTAACCGCTGGTGAAGATCAGCGCGGCGGTCTCTGCGAGCGCGCGGCCGATACCCAGCACGGTGCCGACCATCAGCCCCGGCAAGGCGGCGGGCAGCAGGATGTGCGTGAGCGTGGTCCAGCGCGAAAGGCCGAGCGCGGCCGCGCCGCTGCGGTAGTCGCCCGGCACGGCGCGGAAGCCTTCCTCGGTGGCGCGGATCATCAGCGGCAGCGCCATGCAGGCCAAGGTGAGACCGCCAGAGAGGATCGAGAATCCCAGGCCGAGGGTGATGCAGAACAGCGCGTTGCCGAACAGTCCGAAGACGATGGACGGCATGCCCGCGAGCACCTCCAGACTCGCGCGCACCGTGCGGCCGGCGCGGTCCTCGTGGCGCGTGTATTCGGCGAGATACACCGCGCAGGCCAGCGACAGCGGCAGTGCCACGGCCAGGCACACGCCGAGGATCAGCAAGGTGGAGACGAGGATCGGCGCAATTCCGCCGCCACGTCCTGCGTCGCGCGGTTCGTCAACGAGGAAGCTTACGGACAGCGCGCTAGCGCCTTCGCGCAAGAGGTCCGTGAGCAGCCACAGAAACACGCCGGTGACCGCGGTGGCCGCCAGCCACACCGCGCCGGCGAGCAGGCGGTCGGCGAGGCGTGCGTTCTCAGTCATGCACCACACGGCGGCTCAGTTTTTGTGAAAAATCTGCTGCGCTCGGGATCTCGTGCTGCATCCTCGGCGCGCCAAGCAGGGCCAGTCCCTGGCCCTGGCTTCCCGGCGGTGCTCGGAATCCTCATGTATTTCGATATACACTCCGGTTGCTCGTCTCATCCGTGAGACTCGCCCCTTCGGGGCGTTTCGCTCCCGGCGAAACGGTCCTCCGCTCCGGCGGAACACGACCTCCCTTCGCTCGCGACGATTTTTTCACAAACTCTTCAGACGTTCTGCCGCGAGCACCAGCGCAACGACCATAGCCGCGAGCATCAGACCGCTGACGAACAGGGCGGAGCGGTGATCATCCAGCGCGTAGGCCATCTCCAGCGCGATGTTCGCAGTCAGCGCGCGCACCGGCGCAAACAGGCTCGAAGGACTGCGCACCACGTTGCCGCAGACCATGAGGACGGCCATCGTCTCACCGATGGCGCGGCCGGTGGCGAGCAGCGCCGCCGTGCAGAGCCCGCTGCGCGCCGCCGGCAGCACGACGCCCCAAAGCGTGCCCACGCGCGTGAGGCCAAGTGCCGCAGCGCCGCGCCGGTAGTCTCTGGGCACCGCGGCGATGGCGGTTTGCGCGAGCAGCGCCAGGGTCGGCAGAATCATCAGCGCCAGCACCAGGATCCCCGCCAGCAGGCTCGCGCCCGGCGGCTGCCAGCGGTTGATCAGCGGCACCAGCACCACCAGCCCCCAGAAGCCGTAGACCACGGACGGAATGCCCGCCAGCACTTCCATCAGCCGGCGGAATGCCGTGGCCAGACCGAGCGGCGCGTAGTCGGTGCAGAACAGCGCACACAGTAGACCGAGCGGCGCAGCCAGCGCCATAGCGCCCGCGGTGAGCGCGAGTGACGCGGTGATCATCGGCACGAGACCGAAAGTGCCGCCCGCCGCGCCACGCTGCGGATGCCAGGACGCGTCGGTGAAGAAACGACTGGGCCCGATCTCCCGCAGGGCGGGCCAGGATTCGCGCAGCACGAACAGCACCATCAGCACCACGAAGGCGCCGCAGACGAAGGCCGCGACCCGCAAGGCCGCGGCCAGCACCGCGTCTCTAGCGGACGGGGACAAACGACAGCGCGAGGATCAGATCGTTGACCTCGGCCGAGAGCGCGAAATCCAGGAACCGCTGCGCCAGAGGGTCGCCCGGCCGCGGCTTCGTCACCAGCACCAGTGGGCGGGCCAGCGGGAAGCTGCCATCGGCAACGGTCTCAGCCGACGCCGCCACGCCATCCAGGGGCAGCAGCTTGATGGGCACACCGTGCGTGGTGGCGTACCCGGCGCTGCCCACCGACACGTAGCCGATCGCATCGGGATTGCCGGCCACGGTCTTCACGCCCTGTTCGTTGTCGCCGATCACGACCGATGGCTTCACTTCCTCCGCCTTGAGCTGGAAGTACGCCAGGAACAACTCAAGCGTCGAGCGCCCCTCGGCCTTGTTGGCGACCGTGAACGGCGCGTCAGCGCCACCGACGTCCTTCCAGTTCTGGATTCGGCCGGTATAAATGCCCGCGACTTGTTCCTGGGTCAATGCCGTGACGGGGTTGGAGGCATGGACGATGAGCGTGACGCCGTCACGCGCCAGGGTATGCGAGACCAGGTCGTTCTCCTCCGGTTTGAGCGCGCGCGAGACCATGCCGATATCGGCGAGCCCGTTGCGAGCGTCGCTGATGCCGCGCGAAGAGCCGCCGGTTTGCACGTCCACTCGCACCCCGACGTTCTGCTGCTCAAAACGCTTGGCGATCTCGGCGATCAGCGGCGCGATGGTGCTGGAGCCGGTGATGACCAGTTTTCCACTCGTATCGGCCCGGGATGGGAACCCGAAAAGCCCGGCGACGGCAAGTACAGCCAAGGCCGCGACAATCAGAATCCGGTTCATCCTCCCTCCTTGCGGGTAAACCCGGCCGATATTCGGAGAAGCGTGGCTCATTCCAGCCTCCCCTTGCCAAGGCCCTCGCCCGACCGCGCGCGCGCCGCCAGGAAGTCGACCGGAAAGCTGATCCGGCAGCACCCCAGGTCAATGGCCTCGTGCCGGAGGGTCTTGAGCCGCAATTGCAGGCCGGGAGCTATCCGATAGCAGACCCGCTGGCCCTCGCGATCGCCTTCGATCAAGCCGGCCTCGCGCAGGATCCGCAGATGGTGGGACACGTGCGGCTGCTGCTTGCCGATCTCCTCGACCAGATCGCTTACACACTTCTCGCGCACCAGCAGGGACTCCAGGATCCGCAGCCGCGTCTCGTCCGCCAGGGCCCGCAGGACGTTGGCGCATTCCCGCTCGGTGAGATCCGCTTTGAGCGCCATCAACAGCACCTCCCGCGGAGCCCGCAGGCGAGCGCTTCGCCCGTGGTCGGGCAGCACATCTGCTCCCCGGTCGCCAGCGCGCTGGCGTATCGCTCGCTCACCTGCCGCGTGATGGTCTCGTCTGCCATGCGCACCTCGCCCGACAAATCTGGTTATAGAGATAACTATATATACCAGCCGCAGCCTGGGTCGGTCAATACGGTGGGCCTCGATCGCCCCCTTAGTGCGACTAGCTCACCCGGGGATCGCGACGCGAGCAACCGGATTGCGCCAATCCCGAACCTCGGGCGTGAATTGCGCTCGTAACTATCGTAATTGACAGCAGGCTGGCTTTTCAGTACTTTCCGTTTATTAGTTTTCCTATACGCCGTGCTAAGCAGATGTGGCGTATGCTCGACACACATGCCAGGAACATCGTCCAGCCGATTCTCGACCGCATCGCGAGGGTTTGTCTGCGGGCTGGCATCAGCGCCAATGCGCTGACCGTTCTGGGCATGCTCGTCGGCGTCTGCGCGGCCTTGCTGGTGGCCGCCGGGCACGCCGTCGCAGGTGTCGCGGTGCTGTGGCTGTCGGGGACTATTGACGCCGCCGACGGCACGCTGGCGCGGCTGACCCGTCCCAGCCCGCTGGGCGCGATTCTCGACATCACCTCGGACCGCGTCGTCGAGATCGCGATGATCCTCGCGATCGCCAGCCGCTTTCCCGACGCGCGCTTCGAGCTGGTCCTGCTGTCCGGGATCATCGCCATCGCGATGTCACTGTTCCTGTCGATCGGCGCCGCCGTCACGAACCGCACGGTGAAGTCTTTTCATTACTCGCCGGGCCTCGGCGAGCGCACCGAGGCGTTCATCTGCCTTTCGCTGATGGTGCTCGACAGCGCGCGGCTGCTGCTGTGGACCTGGGTCTTCATCGCCGTGATCGCCTTCACCATGGTGCAGCGGCTGCACCATGCCTGGCGCCTGCTGTCCCCGAGGGATCAGGAACATCAGTCAGCGAGCCGAAACGGCCGGCCGGGTCCGCCCGGGCGGCCGTGACATCGGAAAGCTGTGGCCGCAGCAGCGGCAGGCGCTTTGTCTCTATCGAGATATGGCTTGGGGAAGGGGTTGGGGTCATCCGGCGCGGCCGATCGAGGCATGCGCGTCACGCTTCGCGCCGCCGCTGTTTCAGCATGCGCTGGAACACCGGCGCCAGGATGAGATCGATGGCCAGGACCTTTTTCCCGGCCGGGATCATCAGGGTATCGTGGCGCGACAGGGTAGCCCCGGCCAGGACCTCCACGAGGTAGCGGAAATCCACCTGCAGCTTCTTCATGTTCCGGATATGGATGATGACGAAGCTCTCTTCATCGCCCGGGATCTCCTCCGCAGCGAACGGGTTCGAGGTATCGACCGTGGGAACGCGCTGGAAATTGATGTCGGTGCGGGAGAACTGGGGGGTGATGTAGTGCACATAGTCGTACATGCGGTTCAGGATCATGCGCGTGGCCGACTCGATGCTGTAGCCGCGCACGGCCCGATCGCGGTGGATCTTCTGGATCCATTCCAAGTTGATGATGGGGACCACGCCGATGCTCAGATCGACGTAGCGCAGGACGTCGTGCTCGTCGCTCACCAGCGCCCCGTGCAGCCCTTCGTAGAACAACAGATCGGTATCCGGCGGGAGCTCCTCCCAGGGCGTGAAGGTACCCAGCGGCTGGCGGTGCAGGGCCGCCTGCGCCTCGTTGTGGACGTAGTACCGGCGCCGGCCGCCGCCGTCTTGGGCGTAGCCCCGGAACAGCGACTCCAGCTCCTCGAACAGGTTGCCTTCGGGCCCGAAATGGGTGAGGCGTCCTCCGCCGGCCATGGCCTTGTCGCCCGCCGCCTGCATCGCGGCGCGGTCATAGCGGTGAAAACAATCCCCCTCGATGATCGCGGGTTTGATGTGCTCGCGTCGAAAGACGTTTTCGAAGGCGCGCCGGATATAGGTGGTCCCCGCCCCGGACGACCCCGTGACCGCAACGATCGGATGTTTTTTCGACACCGGACCCGTCCTCCCC
>JBQTJM010000355.1:0-7029 GCA_052387115.1 Gammaproteobacteria bacterium
AGGTGCTGAACCGCTACCACGGCAACCTCGCCATGGCGGCCGCGGCCTATAATGCCGGGCCGGGCACGGTGGCGTCCCAAATCCGGTTGCATGGATGCCGAGCTCCGGGTCGAGACCATCCCGTTTCGCGAGACGCGCCGTTATGTCCGCAACCTCCTCTTCTACGCCACCGTGTACGAGTGGCGCCTGGACCGGCCCGTGACCACCGTGACCGCACGCCTCGGAAAGGTACCCGCCCGCCCCACAGGCGGACCCCAACTCGCTTGCGCCGGGACCCCGGCCGGTGTCTACGGTTGATATGATCAAGGCCATCGCCATCCTCGGCGGGACCGGTTTCGTGGGGCGCCACCTGGCGAGCCGCTTGACCAAGGCACGCTTTCCGCTCAAGGTGCTCACGCGCCGCCGCGAGCGTGCCAAGCGTTGGCGTCATTGATCATCGGCAATCCGAGGTCGAGTAAAAGCGCCGGAACCTATGTTCGGCTTCCGGATGAAGCGCATGCGCTGCTGGTCAAGGGCAGGCTGGAGCTCGCGGCTAATCCGATGGAGTGGCTGGTCAAGGATGTCGCCCATATCCCCTCGGAGCGGATCCGGGAAGTCGTTATTCAAGAGCCGGGGCAGGCGGCGGTGCGCGTCTACAAGAACGATCCCAAGGACGCAGACTACACCTTGGACGCGCTCCCGAAAGGGCACAAAGTAAAATCCCAGTTGACCGTAAACAGCCTGGCGACGTCTCTGGAGTACCCGCGCTTCGATGATGTCGCGCCGCGGGCGGATCTCAAGTTACCGGCGAACCCTACGGTGACGACCTTGCGCACCTTCGATGGGTTGGTGGCAATCGTTAAAAGCGCGATCGTGAAGGATAAGACATGGGCTCAGGTGGAATTTTCTTTTGACGCCGAGGCGGCCAAGAAGACGGCTGCGAACAAACCAGCCTCCCGGAATGCAAGGCAGGTGCAAAAGCCGAGGAAAGACAAAACCACCCGCTCCATCGGTCGCCGAGGAGGTCAAAGCGCTAAGCGAAAAAACCGCGCGGGCTGCCAAGTTACCAGGGCGATCTTTTGACCAAGACCGTGGCGGCGCTGACGATCAAGGAAGGAAAAACCAAGCCGTCACCGGCGCCTAAGAAAACCCCCTAAGTCCTAAGTCTTAGCCCGAAAATCGCGCTCCGCGAGACACCCGGCTGCAACAGCTCCTCACGCCGATGTCCCCTGGTCCGTATCCGGGTATAATGAAGCCCAAGGACCAAAAAAACACCCTCTGGGCATGCGCAATGCGAAACACCGACCGACGGACCGATGACGCGGACGCGGCACACGAAGACGAACGCCCGGAGAACGGAAAGTTTCCGGTGGTCGCCATCGGGGCCTCGGCGGGCGGGCTGGAGGCGTTCAGCCAGCTTCTTGCGCAGTTGCCGGACGATACCGGCATGGGCTTCGTGTTGGTGCAGCACCTCGACCCCAAGCACGAGAGCAAGCTCGTTGATCTCTTGGCCAAATTCACGCGCATGCCCGTGCAAGAGGCGGCCCAGGATCTGGCGGTACGGCCCGACCATATCTACATAATTCCCCCGAATACGACGCTCTCCATCGCCGCGGGTGTCTTGCAGTTGGAACCGCGCGGCGAGGCGCGCGGCCCGCACCTGCCGATCGACCACTTCTTCAAGTCGCTGGCCGAGGAGCGGCAGACGGCCGCCATCGGCGTGATCCTGTCGGGCACCGGCACGGACGGCACCTTGGGGCTGGAGGAGATCAAGGCCGCCGGCGGCATCACCTTCGCCCAAGACGAGCAGACGGCCAAGCACCCCGGCATGCCGTTAAGCGCCCTGCGCAGCGGCTGCATCGATCGGGTCCTGTCTCCTGCCGAGATCGCCCGCGAGCTGGCGCGGATCGGCCGGCACCCGTATCTGGTCCCGGCCGAGACCGAGGCGCGCGCCCCGGAAGCGGCCGCCGAGGCGAGTCATTTCAAGAACATCCTGGCGCTCTTGCGCTCCGCCTTCAACGTCGATTTCAGCGCTTACCGGGACACCACCGTCAAGCGGCGGATCATGCGCCGCATGGTGCTGCACACCAGGGAGACCCTGGGCGACTATGCCAAGCACCTGGCAGGGGACCGCGTCGAGCTCGACGCCCTCTACCAAGATATCCTCATCAATGTCACCAGCTTCTTCCGCGAGCCGGAGACCTTCGAGGCGCTCAAGACCCGCGTCTTTCCCGAGATCATCGCGGGCAAGGACCCGAACACACCCATCCGGGTCTGGGTGCCGGGCTGCTCCACGGGCCAGGAAGCCTACTCGCTGGCCATGGCGCTCTCGGAGTTCCTGGAGGACAAGCCCGTCCGCCCGGCCATCCAGATCTTCGCCACCGATCTCTCCGACACCGTCTCGCTCTCCAAGGCGCGGGAAGGCATCTATCCGGAGAACATCGAGGCGGAGGTATCGCCCGAACGGCTGCGCCACTTCTTCAGCAAGGAAGACAGCCGCTACCGGGTCAGCAAGACCCTGCGGGAGATGGTCGTCTTCGCCAAGCAGAACGTGGCATCCGACCCGCCGTTCTCGCACCTGGATCTCATCAGTTGCCGCAACCTGCTGATCTATCTTGCCCCGCCGTTGCAAAAGCGGGTCATCCCGACCTTTCACTACGCCTTGAACCTGGCCGGATTCCTGGTGCTGGGGCATTCGGAGACCGTGGGCGCGTTCACCGATCTCTTCGGTGTCGTGGACCAGCCGCATCGCATCTACGTGAAGCAAACGACGGCGGCGCGGCAGTATCCGCACTTCCACGCCGAGGACCATCGCCCGGGGGCCGAGCGCGGCCATGGGCTCGCGGACCCCGCTCCCTCGCCCGCCGACTGGCAGCGCGAGGCCGACCGCGTCGCCCTCGGGCAGTACGTGCCGCCCGGAGTGCTGGTCAACGAGAACCTGGACATCCTGCAGTTCCGCGGCCAGACCGGCCCGTATCTGGCGCCCGCGCCGGGCGAGCCGAGCCTCAACCTCCTCAAGATGGCCCGCGAGGGCCTGTTCCTGGCCGTGCGCGCCGCCCTCATCGAGTGTCAGCAGCAGGGCGCCGCCGTCCATAAGTGCGGCGTGCGGATCCGGGGCGAGGCGGTGGAGCGGGAGATCGATCTGCGCGTCTTGCCGATCAAGCTGCCCCGCGCCGGCGAGCGTTGCTACCTGGTCCTGTTCGAGGAGAACGTCCGGCGGGAAAAGCCGCCTCCGGAAGCGGTCCGCCCCGAGCCGGCCGAGGCCGCGGACGGCGCCGAGATCAATCTGCTTCGCCAGGAGTTGGCCTCGACCCGCGACTACTTGCAGTCGGTCATCGAACAGCAGGACGCCGCCAATGAGGAGCTGAAGTCTGCCAACGAGGAGATCCTCTCCAGCAACGAGGAGCTGCAAAGCACCAACGAGGAGCTGGAAACCGCCAAGGAGGAGCTGCAATCGGTCAACGAGGAGCTGACCACCATCAACGAGCAGCTCCAGGTCCGCAACGCCGATCTCGGCCGCCTCAACGACGACATGACCAACCTGCTCGGCTCGAGCGGCGTGCCGATGATGGTGCTCGGCACCGACCTGCGTATCCGCCGCTTCACCCTGGCGGCGGGGAAAGCGCTCGACTTGCACCCCGGCGACATAGGCCGGCCCATCGGCAACCTCAAGCTGCCCATCGAGGCGCCCGATCTCGAAGCGCTCATCAGGGAGGTGATCGACACGGTGCGGATGCAGGAGCGCGAGGTCGAGGACAAGCTCGGCCGCTGGTACAGCTTGCGCCTCCACCCCTACCGCACCTCGGACAACCGCATCGACGGGGTAGTGCTGGTGCTCGCGGACATCGATGCGCTCAAACGCAGCGAGCGGGAAGAAAAAGCCGCGCGCGCTTACGCCGAAGCGATCCTGCGCACCACGCGCAACCCGATGCTCGTGCTCCGCGCCGACTTGCTGGTGAACACGGCCAACGAGGCGTTCTACAAGACGTTCCAAGTCGCGCCCGAAGAGACCGAGGGCCGGTTGATTTACGAGTTGGGCAACCGCCAGTGGGACATTCCCAAGCTGCGAGAGCTGCTCGAACACATTCTGCCGGGCGGCAGTTCCTTCAACGACTTCGAGGTCGAGCACGAGTTTGAGACCATCGGCCGCCGCAGCATGCGGCTCAATGCCCGCCGGTTGGACACCGCGGCCGGCAAGCCGGAGTGGATGCTCCTCGCCATCGAGGACATCACCGAGCGCAAACGGGCGAAGGAGGCGTTGCGCCAGCGCAGCGAACAGTTCGAGGCTCTACTCAACCAAGCGCCTATCGGCGTTTATCTTGTGGATGCAGACTTCCGCATCCGGCAGGTGAATCCCGCCGCGCGGCCGGTCTTCGGCGACATTCCCGACCTGATTGGCCGGGACTTTGACGAGGTCATCCACATTCTGTGGTCGAAGGAATACGCCGATGAAATCGTTCGGCTCTTCCGCCACACGCTGGAAACCGGCGAACCCTACTTGACCCCGGAGCGAATCGAGCAGCGCCGCGACCGCGGGGTAACGGAATCCTATCGGTGGCAGATTAACCGCATCCTGCTGCCGGAGAGCCGCTATTGCGTGGTCTGCTATTTCGAGGACATCGCCGCGCAGGTGCAAGCCCGGGACGAGCTCAAGAATGCCGATCGCCGCAAGAACGAGTTCCTGGCGATGCTGGCCCATGAGCTGCGTAACCCGCTGGCCCCGATCCGCAACGCCCTGGAAGTCCTGCGGCTCAAGGCGCGCCGCAACCCTAAGCGACCGGAGGACGAGGCCGTCCAAGCGGCGTCCGAGATGATGGAGCGGCAACTCGGCCAGATGGTCCGGCTGGTGGACGACCTGCTCGACGCGAGCCGCATCAGCCGGGGCAAGATCGATCTCCGCAAGGAGCGGATCGAGCTGGCCTCCGCCGTACACCACGCCGTCGAAACCGCCCGTCCGCTCTATGAGAGCATGGACCACGAGCTGACGATCACCTTGCCGCCGCAACCGGTGTATCTCAACGCCGACCCGGCGCGGCTGGCTCAGGTGGTGGGCAACCTGCTCAACAACGCCTGCAAGTTCACCGAGCGGGGCGGCCGCATTGGGGTGACGGTCGAGCGCGAGGGCGGAGAGGCCGTGATCCGGGTGCGGGACACCGGCGTCGGCATCGCCACCGAGGAGCTTCCCCGGATCTTCGAGATGTTCACCCAGCTCGATACCTCACTGGAGCGTTCGAGAAGCGGGTTGGGGATCGGCCTGGCGCTGGTGAAGAACCTGGTGGAGCTGCACGGCGGCACGGTGGAAGTCCACAGTGCCGGTCTGGGTCAGGGGAGTGAGTTCAGGGTGCGGCTGCCGATCGTGGTGGAAACGCCCGAACCGCTGCCAGAGCCGGCCCCCCGCGCGCCGCCGCCCACCATCGCCCGCCGCATCCTCGTTGTCGATGACAACCGCGACTCGGCAGAGTCCCTCACCATGCTGTTGAATCTCGCCGGCCACGAGACGCGCATCGCTTACGATGGTCTCGAGGCGGTGGAAGCGGCGGCGACATTCCGGCCCGACGTCATCCTGCTCGACATCGGCTTGCCGATACTGAACGGCTTTGAGGCGGCCCGTAAGATCCGCGAACAGTGGGGCCAGGACATGGTGTTGGTGGCCCTGACGGGGTGGGGTCAGGAAGAGGACCGCCGCCGCTCCGAGGAGGCCGGGTTCAACGCCCACATGGTCAAGCCGGTGGATTACGCCGCCCTTACGAAACTGCTAGCCGAATTTGCTGGTCGTGAAGGAGTAAGAAGCGTATGACAATCCCCACTGAGCCAATCGGGAGTATCCCACGACCTCTTCCGCTGATCGGAGCGATCGCGACACGAGGAGAACTCGTAGGGCGGGTTAGCGCCTGTATCGCGTAACCCGCCTTCCGGAAGGCTGCGCATGAGACTGGCGCCGGATGTTCTTTGTGGTGTGTTCGGTGGGTTACGGCGCAAACGGCGCGCCTAACCCATCCTACATCGATTTGTCATTATCGATCGAGGGTAGGTTTGTTTTATTATGCACACGGTTGAAGAAATCGAAGCTGCGATTGAGCACCTTCCTCGTGATGAGTTTTTTCACCTTCGGGACTGGATGACTTCTCGGTTTGAAGATCTGTGGGACGAGCAAATTGAGAACGATATCGAGGCGGGGCGATTAGACCATCTTGCTCAAGCAGCACTTGCGGAATTCCGCGCCGGGTTAGCCACCCCGTTTCCGCCTGGTGAACAGTGAAGCAACGAGTAGCTTCTGCGAGGTATATCTGTCACTGCCACAAACAGGAGATCAAACAATTATCGTCTGTGGTTCACAAAATCCCCATCAACCCTATCTACATACACTTTAGGACAGTTCATAATTACTGGTCTCCGGGTGGTGCCTCAAAAAGGAGGACAAAATTACACAGCATTTTGCAGGTCGAAAGGTATCTGATATCCTCAAATGGAAGAAAGCGAGTATCAAGCAGGCTCGCTTACCAAGAGGGTCACCGGATTGGGATACGTTCGTGCAGATGTCGTGGGAGCAGATTGAAGAAGGGGCACGCACAAACAGGCCAGGGTTTAGAGTCGTTCGCAAGTTATTAATGGATAGGAGGTTTAACAAATGAATGAGCACCCCTTTGATAAACTGACGACGTTTTTGAATCAGCTTAATCGAGAGAATATCCATTATACGTTGGCGTGCCATCGCGATGACGCAGTCATGGTGTTAGTCACGGTGCCGGGCGAACGCTGGGAGATCGAATTTGTTGGTGATGGGTCTGTCGAAGTCGAGCGCTTTATCAGTAACGGCGAGATATACGGAGAAGAAACGTTACACGAGTTGTTTACCAGGTATGCGGAGCAAGAGTATGCCGAAGTTGTGTAAGGAGTGCAGCTCCCGTTGGGGTCAGGTACGAACCCCAATGCTTCGCGGTGGTTGACGTTACGTTGGGGTTCCTCGTCACCGCAACCTACCCGTTGCCTCTTCGCCGCACATCCCGAGCTGCTCGCGCCCTAACCTCTTAACCTTGGGCCAAGCCAGGA
>JBQTJM010000356.1:0-13966 GCA_052387115.1 Gammaproteobacteria bacterium
CCAAGGTCGGCACTACACGCGCTTTTCCGGGCAATCCAATTAAGGCAATACGGATAATCAGTGAGTTAACGATGCAAAATATCTTATCTCTGTGAAAATCGAGGTCGAGTTGCGGAAGTCGGGCTAGAGCCGAGCCGAGCAAGACCAAGCTCAGTGAGTTTGGACGGTTTGCCGAGCGGGATGCTCGCGCGCGGGGGCAACGCCCGGCGACGCTATATTTCCTGGGCTTTACCCATTACTGCACGCGCAATCGCAAGGGCAACTTCAAGGTCGGACGGAAGACGGAGAAGTCTCGACTTCGCCGCAATCTTGCCTGCCTTCAGGAACTCATGCGAGAGATCCGGCATGAGCCGGTCAAAGACCAAGTCACCACCCTCAACCAAGCGCTGCGGGGCCATTACGCCTACTACGGTGTCGCAGGTAACCTTCCATCCTTACGCAAGGTCTACCGCGCCGTCGAACGGTACTGGCATAACATGCTCTGCAGTCGGAGTTGGAAGAGCTATATGCCGTGGGAGGTCTTCGTGCAAGTGAAGACCTGTTTTCCGTTACTGCGTCCCAGACTCTTTCTGCCCTATGCACGGCTTAAGAGTTACGCGGTGCTGTAAACCAACGCCCGAAGAGCGTAGTGCGGTAAATCCGCACGCTACGTTCTGTGGGAGCCGGGGGCGGGTGACCGCCTCCGGCAACCCGGTGGGCCTCTGGTAACAGAGGCTCCTACCGTAAGAGGTTTCGGGACAACGAAGGCAAGCAATGATTTTTAGTGTCAGCTACGCCTTCGCCGACTTTCAGTCCGTGCGGCCTACCAGAACGGCGCCTCGGCACCCTCGCGACGGGCAGTGGTGAGAAATCCGGGCCGGACCAGCGGCCGGAACTTTCCAACCGTGCCCGATCACCTGAGCAGGAGATACGGCTCGAGCGCTTGGAGGAGCGTGTCCTTCTTGATGGGTTTGGTGAGGTGGGTGGTGCAACCGGCAGCCTTGCTCTTGTCCATCTCTTCCTTGATGGCGTGTGCGGTGAGCGCGATGATCGGGGTCTCCGGCCTGCCCTCTTCAGTCTCCCAGCGGCGGATCGCGCGCGTGGCTGCGTGGCCGTCCATGATTGGCATCTGCACGTCCATGAGCACCAGGCTGTAACGCCGCTCCTTGAACTTGGCGACCGCGATCTCGCCGTTCTCGGCCTCGTCTATCTCGTAGGGCACCCGTTTCAGATAAGCCCGGACCAGGAGCCGATTGTCCTCATTGTCCTCGACCAGTAGGATGGGCGACAACTGGTGGGGGCGCGTGTGCTCGCCGGTCTTGTCCCATGGTTCCTGCTCGGCCAAGGGCCGTGCCGACAAGGCCTGGTTCACGGCCCGCATCAGCTCCGCGGACTTGACCGGTTTGACGAGGTAGGCGCCCATGCCGATCGCCTGGGCCTTGACCATGTCGTCGGAGAGGTTCGATGAGGTCAACATGAGCACGGTGTCGACCTCGCCGCCCGCGGCACGGATCGCCTCGGCGACCTGAAAACCGTCCATGCCCGGCATGCGGCAGTCGGTGATCACCAGCTCGAAGGCCGCTCTCTTGGCCCGCGCATGGCGAAACGCCTCGAGCGCCGCGGGCCCATCCACCGCCTCGGTGACGAGCGCCCCGTGGCCCTTCAGCGTCTCCCGCAGGATCAGCCGGTTGGTGGCGTTGTCGTCGATGACCAGGATGCGCTTGCCGGTGAGATCGACCTCGAGGCCTGGCCCCCTGGGTTCCGGCTGCGCCGCGCGCCCGAGCTTGATCGAAAACGAAAACGTGCTGCCGCGACCGAGCCGGCTGTCGACCTCTATCCACCCGTCCATGAGCGCCACCAGGCGCTTGGAGATCGCGAGCCCGAGGCCCGTGCCGCCGTACTTGCGGGTGGTCGAAGAATCCAACTGCGAGAAGCTGCCGAAGATCATATCGAGCTTGTCTTTCGGGATCCCGATCCCGGTGTCGCGCACGGAAAACAGGATGCGTCCCGGTTTGCTTGGATCACAGGACAAACTCACCACGATCTCGCCCGCCTCGGTGAACTTGATGGCGTTGCCGAGGAGGTTCAAGACCACCTGGCGAAGCCGCCCGGGGTCGCCGCTCACCTGGACCGGGACATCGGGGGCCACGTGGGACAAGAGCTCGAGGCCCTTCTCGTCGGCGCGTAACGCGTAGATGTCCACGGCCCCTTCGATGAGCTCGCGCAGATTGAAGGACGTATCCTCTAGCTCCAGTTGCCCGGCCTCGATCTTGGAGAAATCCAGGATGTCGTTCACGAGGCTCTGCAATGCCTCGCCCGCCTTCTTGAAGATCCCGACATACTTGCGCTGCACCTGCGACAGCTTGGTCTCGTTCAGTAGCTCCGCCATCCCGATGATGGCGTTGAGCGGCGTCCGGATCTCGTGGCTCATGCTGGCCAGGAACTCCGACTTGACCCGTGACGCCTCGACGGCCTGGTCACGGGTCACCGCCAGCTCCTTGGTCTGGCGCTGCACCTGGCGCTCGATCTCGCGATTGCGGTCCCGGAGATCCCGGGCCTGGACTTCTTTGGCCCTGGCGAGGGCCGCGAGCAACAGGCTCATGCCCAAGCCCAGGACCGCCGCCGTGTAGATCAATCCCTTGTCGAGGTCCCCCCAATACACGGGTTTCTCCACGATCATCTTGGTCGAATAGTGGGGAAACTGTGTCGAGGTTTCCTCGGACAGCATCGCGATCTCCCAGTCCGGCTGCCCGCCCTGGACGTCCGCGTGTTTCGAGAACACCGATTGGCGGCCGCTGATCCCTTGCGACTCCGTATACAACGATACACGCAGGTCGCTGTCCAGGGACGCCTGCCGGAACAGGTGGTCGGCCGCAATGGCGACTACCAGGAGCCCGACCCGGGGGTCGCCCCGATCCCGCGGATCGCTCGATGGGGAGATCGGCGATGCGTGCAACGACACCGTTTTCAGCAACACGTATCCGGCGAGATCGGCGTTCGCCGAGGACGGACGGCTCGGAACGGCATGGCCCGAATCCAGTGCGGCCTGCACGGCATCGAAGGCGCGGGGATCGGAAACGAGATCGATCTCCACCCCGGCCGGCGGCCTGCCCTCGCGCCGGACGTGTATCGGCGCGAGCGGATCCGAGGCCGTACCGGTGACGGCAGCTCCGTTCGGGGTTCCGAGCGCCGCGAGCGAAGGATAATAGGATACCGATTCTATATACGGGTGCCTCTTGAACAAGGCATCGACGAAGACACGAAACGACTCTCGATTCGATGAGCCGATGGAGGACAGCAAGGACGCCAGGCTGCCGGTGACATCGTCGGCCGCGGTCACCCCGACCGTCACGGCCTCCCGCAGCAGCACCGATTCAAAGGCGAATTCCTTTTTCTCCGCCTCGAAGGCATTCTGCCAGGCGAGAAACAGCAGGAAGACCGAAAACGACAGTCCGAGGCCGATAGCGACGGCGTAGGTCAGACCCTTGGAGGTGTCGTCGCGGGAGACCACGCTGGCGGCGACCCTATGGCTATGCACCCAGGGGGCTATTCGCCCGATGGTTATTCAGGGTCGGGCTCGCAGACGACCTCGACCCGGGCGAGGTAGTCCTGCAAACGCTCGAGCGCTCTGCTGACGGCATCGCTATCCGAAACCTTGGCCGCGTGCTCCAGCGCCGCCCCCACCTCGCTCACGGTGTGAAAGCCGTACCCGCCGCCCGATCCCTTCATGCTGTGGCCGATGATCCAGACGCATTCCATATCGCCGCGCCCGAGCGCGTCCAGGATCGCCAGCACGTCCTTGCGCCGGTTCTCGATATATCCCGGCACGAGGTCGATCAGATCGGCATCGATCCGAGCGATGATCCTGTGGTGATCGACGGCGTCGGCTTGCTCCATCGCTGGCAGGATCTCCGGACGGCTTCGAGATGTAGGTCGGACGCGCGCCGCGATCCGGTTACACGCTCGGGGCGATGCCGGTAAACCGATATACCCGCGAGGTGGCCGCACCAAGGGCCGGCATCGCGATCAATCCGCCGCTCCCTCCGACCGGGATATATCGAGCCGGGATATATCGAGCGTTTCATCCGATGCGTCGTCGGGGGCTCCGTCGGGCGATTCGTCGTCGACGTCATCGGGCTCTTGGACACCGCCCTTGCGAAACTCTGCCGGATCGATGCGGTGTTGCTTGAGGAGCTTGTAGAACTCGGTGCGATTGCGCCCCGCGATGCGTGCGGCCGAGGCCACCTGTCCGCTCGTGATCCGGAGGACGGAGAGGAGATAATTCCTCTCGAAGGCATGCTTCGCATCGCGCAGGGACTTCAGCTCGGCCGGCTGATCGCGCAGGGCCTTCTGCGCCATACCGAGGGGGATGATATCGCCCTTGGTCAAGGTCGCGCACAGCTCGACGACATTGATGAGCTGGCGCACGTTCCCCGGCCACGGCGCCGCGGTCAGATATTCCAGCGCCTCGGGCGCAAAGCGCTTGTTCTTGAGTCTCTGACGCTTTGCCAGGCGCTCCAGGAAGTGGTCGAGCAGCACCCGGATGTCTTCCCGGCGCTCCGCGAGTGCCGGGAGATAGAGCGGCACGACATGGAGCCGGTAGTACAGGTCTTCCCGGAAGCGGCCTTCCTTGACGGCCTCTTCGAGGTTGTTGTTGGTGGCCGAAATGATGCGGACATTGACCGGCACGCTGCGCGTCGATCCGATGGGCCGCACCTCGAAGTCCTGCAAGACCCGCAGGAGCTTCACTTGCAGCCCGAGCGGCATATCGCCGACCTCATCGAGGAACAGGGTGCCGCCGTTCCCGGCCTGGAAGAGCCCCTCATGCCGGGTGGCCGCGCCGGTGAACGAGCCCTTCTCGTGCCCGAAGAGCTCCGATTCCAGGAGCTGCTCGGGGATGGCCGCGCAGTTCACCCCGATGAAGGGTTTGTCGCGCCTCGGGCTCGCCCCATGGATGGCCTTGGCCAGGACCTCCTTGCCGGTCCCGGTGCTGCCGTTGATGAAGATGGTGATGTCGGTGTCGGCGACCAGCCTGGCTTGATCGATCACCTCGGCCATCTTGGGGCTCCGATAGATGAGCCCCTTGCCGAACCCGGGTCCTTGTGTCGTCTCCGCACCGGAGGCGATACGCAGGGTCTTGCAGATCTGATCGACCAGCTCGGCCCGTTCGAGCGGTTTTTCCAGGAATTCGGAGATCCCGAGGTGCATCGCCTTGACGGCATCCCGGACCTGCGCCTGGCCGCTCAGCATGATCACGGGCATGAGCGGGTTGTTCCGGTGGATCTCGGTCAGGAGCGTCATCCCGTCCATGCCGCGCATCACCAGATCCGTAACCACGAGGTTGGGGCGCATGATGTCGATGCGCTGTAAGGCATCCGCGCCGGACGGGGCGCTGTCCACATAGAACCCGGCCTCTTTGAGCCAGGTGCAGAGGAGCGCCACCATGTCCCGGTCGTCATCGACGACCAGGACGCGATATTTATCGAGTTGCGTGCTTTCGACGTTGGAGGGCATCGAGGCTCCGGTGGCCTGTTCGGTGATCTATTCGACGGTGACCGACTTCGCGAGGTTGCGCGGCTGATCCACATCCGCCCCTTTGAGCACGGCCACGTGGTAGGCCAGAAGCTGTAGGGGCACAGTATAGAGGATGGGGGCGATCAAGTCCCCGACGGGAGGCACCTCGACGACCTCGACGCCGGGCGAAGGCTTCATCTCGACGCTCGGATCGGCGAAGACGAAGAGCCTCCCACCGCGCGCCCGCACCTCTTCGAGGTTGGACTTGAGCTTTTCCAGGAGCGCGTTGTTCGGCGCCACCGCGATGACCGGCATGTCCTCATCCACGAGCGCTAGCGGGCCGTGCTTGAGCTCCCCGGCCGGGTAGGCCTCGGCGTGGATATAGGAGATCTCCTTGAGCTTCAAGGCCCCCTCCATGGCCACCGGGTACAAGGCGCCGCGCCCGAGGTACAGGGTGTGATGCTTGTCCGCGAACCGCTCCGCGAGGTGCCGGATCCGCTCGTCCGACTCCAGGACCAGACCGATCAGCCCCGGTACGCTTTCGAGCATCGCCACCAGCGAGCTCTCGCCCGCTCCGTCGATCCCGCGGCGCCGGCCAAGCGCGATCACCAACATCAAGAGGGCCGTGAGCTGGGTCGTGAAGGCCTTGGTCGAAGCCACCCCGATCTCGGGACCGGCGCGGGTCAGGAATACCAGGTCCGCTTCGCGCGTCAACGAGCTCTCCGGCGCATTGCAGATGGCGAGCGTCGCGGCATAGCCGAGCGTCCTGGCCTCGCGCAATGCCGCGAGCGTATCGGCGGTCTCACCCGACTGGGAGATCGCCACGATCAGCGTGCCGGGCAGGACCACCTGCCGGCGGTAGCGAAACTCGCTGGCGACCTCGACGCTGCACGGGACGCCGGCCACCGCCTCCATCCAGTAGCGTGCCACGAGTCCGGCATGGTAGCTCGTCCCGCACGCCACGATCTGGATGGCCCGCACCCGATCGAGCACGCCGGGCGCGGCAAATCCGAAGGCGTCTTCGACGACGCGCCCGGCGAGCACACGACCCTCCAGGGTGTCGGCCACGGCCCGTGCCTGGGTGAAGATCTCCTTCTGCATGTAATGCCGGTAGCCGACCTTGTCCGCCGCGTCCGCCGACAGGCTCGAGATCGATACCGGGCGTTCGACGCGCCGTCCATGGAGGTCGTAGATCTCGACCGACTCCCGGCGGAGATTGGCCACATCGCCCTCTTCCAGATGGATGAAACGCTGCGTCACCGGCAGGAGCGCGAAGACGTCGGAAGCGATGAAGTGCTCGCCGATCCCGATGCCGATGACGAGTGGGCTGCCGCGCCGCGCGGCCACCAGGCGGCCGGGCTCCAAGGTGCTGATGACGCCGAGCGCATAGGCACCCTCTAGGTCGGCCCGGGCATCCAGGACGGCGCGCAAGAGGTCCTTGCCCTGGTGGAGATGGAAATGGACCTGGTGGACCGCGACCTCGGTGTCGGTCTCGGAGGTGAACTCGTAGCCGAGCAACCGCTGGCGCGCACGCAGCGCCGCGTGGTTCTCGATGATCCCGTTGTGGACCAGCGCCACGGCGTCGTGCGATACGTGGGGGTGGGCGTTGCGGGTGCTGGGCTCCCCGTGCGTCGCCCAGCGCGTGTGCGCGATGCCGGTGGTGCCGGAAAGCGTATGCTCGGCAAGCGACGCTTCGAGCACGCCGACCTTGCCGAGCACCCGCAGCCGCTCCAGGCGGCCCCGACCGTCGACAATCGCTACCCCGGCCGAGTCGTAGCCGCGGTACTCGAGCCGTCTCAGACCCTCGACGAGGATCGGTATGACGTCGCGCTGCGCAACGCCACCGACTATGCCGCACATTGCTGATTACCCCCCAAGCTGATTACCCCCACCAACAGGGAGACCCCCCTCCGGCCGGACACCGGTCATAGCGACCGATTGGTCGACCCGTTAACCGATACCGAACCGACGCCCCGCCCCGGACAAGGGAGAAAACCGTGGTGTACTATCCTGGCGGTGGGGACACCCCCTCCCCGGCCCCATGAACGAATGGCCTCATGAATAGGATGGTAGGGTATGAAATACGTCCCGGAGGGTCAACGTCGCGTGGGTGGTTTGAATCCGATCCGGCCCGGTAGAACGGCCTGGCCATCGAGCATAGAATTATGAAATTTACTCCGAAGCTTCCCCGCCCTGCGATGCGCCTTGCCCTGCTCCTCTGCGCCCTCTTGGCGCCGCAGGCGGGGCTGGCGATGCCGGTGGTGGGCTGGGTCGAGCGCGTCAAGATCTACCCCGGCGAGATGATTCTGGAGGCCAAGCTCGACACCGGTGCCAAGCGCTCCTCGATCGACGCGCGCGACATCGAGACCTTCGAGCGCAAAGGCGTCACCTGGGTGCGCTTCCGCATCGTAAACCGCGATGGAAACAAGCTCGCCCTGGAGCGCCCGCTGGTGCGGGAGACCAAGATCCAGCGCCACTTCGGCAAGCGCCAGCGGCGCCCGGTGGTCAAGCTGGGCGTGTGCGTCGGGGACCTCTACCGGGAGGTCCAGGTCAGCCTGGTGACCCGCAAAGGCTTCATCTACCCGATGTTGATCGGGCGCATGTTCATGAAGAAGCAGTTGCTCGTGGACCCGGCGCTGCGCTACACGGTGGCCCCCAAATGCGCCCAGGCCCCCAAGGATGGGTAACCGTCATGTCTATTGGCTCGCGACCGTGCTCACGGTCCTGGGCCTGGGGCTATTCCTGTACAAGGCCCTGGCGCTGGGCTTCCCGGTCCTCCCGGGCGAGAAATCCGACCTCTGGGACGTCGAGGCCCGGGTCAAATTCTCGGCGCGCGGCAGGCCGGTCAAGGTCTCTCTGTTCATCCCGCGCAGCAGCCGGCGGCTCGCGGTCGTCGATGAGAACTTCATCTCGCGCGGCTTCGGGCTGACCACCACGATCGTCGACGCCAATCGCCAGGCAGTGTGGGCGGTGCGTCGGGCGAGCGGGCCCCAGGCCCTCTACTACCGTTCCGTGGTCCAGGCGCTCGAGCCTGGCGACCAGGAGCCGAGCGCGCCGCGTCCCAAGATCGACACCGCCCGACCGCTTCAAGGCTCGCACCTGGCTGCGGCCGAGTCGCTGCTCGGCGAGGTGCGGGAGCAGTCGGCCGATCTCGACACCCTGGTCGCCCAGCTCGTCAAGCGCCTCGCCGATCCCAAGCCCGACAGCAACGTGGCCTTGCTCTTGGGCCATCACCCGGACCCGGTCAAGGTCTGCGAGGCGGCGGTGCGGGTGTTGGCCCTCGCAGAGACCCCCGCGCGCGTCCTGCGCGGGGTGCGCCTCACGCTCTACAGTGGGGAAGCGAGCCTCGTTCCGTGGCTGCAGGTCTATACCGAGGACAGGTGGAAGGCCTACGATCCGGCCGACGGTACCCCTGGGCTGCCCGACGATTTCCTGATCTTCACCCGTGGCAACCTGCCGCTGCTCCAGGCCAAGGGGGCCGATCGACCCCACGTCACGATCACGGTCAGGCGCACCGAGACCGAAGGCCTGGAGGCCGCCACCACCCGCGGGCGGGCCATCCATCCCGGCCTCTTGCAGTTCTCGCTGCAGAGCCTCCCGATCCAGGCCCAGACGGTGTACCAGATCCTGCTGGTAATTCCGCTCGGGGCGTTCCTGTTGATCATCATGCGCAATGTCGTGGGCGTGAAGACCTTCGGGACCTTCATGCCGGTCCTGATGGGCCTCGCCTTCCGCGAGACCCAGTTGTTCTGGGGCATGGTGCTGTTCACGTTGCTGGTGAGCTTGGGATTGAGCGTGCGCTTCTATCTCGAACGCTTGAAGCTCCTCCTGGTCCCGAGGCTCGCCGCGGTGCTGACGATCGTGGTGCTGCTCATGGCCGCGCTCAGCATCCTGAGCCATCGCCTGGGTCTGGAGCACGGCCTGTCCGTGGCCTTGTTCCCTATGGTGATCATGACCATGACCATCGAGCGCATGTCGATCCTCTGGGAGGAACGCGGCCCTGGCGAGGCCCTGCAGCAGGGGCTCGGGAGCCTCGGGGTCGCGGCGCTCGCTTACGTACTCATGACCGCGCCATCGATGCAGCACCTCATGTTCGTGTTCCCGGAGCTCCTGCTCGTGGTGCTCGCCGGGTCTTTGCTGCTCGGGCGTTACACCGGATACCGGCTGGTCGAGCTCGGCCGTTTCAAGTCCCTCACCCGCCCCTGATCTTTCCCAGTCCATGTTCTTTCAGACTGCCCGGCGCCTTCGGAAGGCCGGCATCCTAGGGCTCAACCAGCGCAACAACCGCTATATC
The DNA here is from genome assembly GCA_052387115.1 of Gammaproteobacteria bacterium. Lineage (GTDB taxonomy): Bacteria > Pseudomonadota > Gammaproteobacteria > JACCXJ01 > JACCXJ01 > JACCXJ01. Next base: position 9,788 of record JBQTJM010000356.1, read on the forward strand.
CTGGCCTACAACCCGCGCCACCTGTACCCGCTCGTCGACGACAAGCAGAAGACCAAGCAGTTGGCGCTCGGCGCCGGGCTCGCGGTGCCCGAGCTCTATGGGGTGGTCGAGATCGAGCATCACATCGAGGAGTTGGACGGCTGGCTCTCGGCCTATCCCGAGTTCGTGGTCAAACCCGCCCACGGCAGCGGCGGTGATGGCGTGCTGGTCGTGGCGGGCCGGTCCAAGAGCCTGTATCGCCTCGCCAGCGGCGTGCTCATGGACCAGCCCGAGCTCGACCACTACGTCTCGAATATTCTGAGCGGCCTGTTCAGCCTGGGCGGGCACCCCGACACCGCGCTGATCGAATACCGTGTGCAGTTCGACCCGCTGTTCGCCGCCATCACCTACCAGGGAGTCCCCGATATCCGCATCGTGGTGTTCCTGGGCTATCCGGTCATGGCCATGGTCAGGCTCCCGACCCGTCTCTCCGACGGCAAGGCCAACCTCCACCAAGGGGCGATCGGCGCCGGCATCGACATCGGCACCGGCACGACGCTCACCGCCGTGTGGCGCAACGAGATCGTCTCCGATCACCCCGATACCGGCAACCCGGTGACCGGCGTACAGATCCCCCATTGGGATCGACTGCTCCGGATCGCGGCCGGCGCCTATGAGCTGACCGGCCTCGGTTACGTCGGGGTGGACATCGTCCTCGACCGCGACAAGGGGCCTTTGCTGCTCGAGCTGAACGCCCGGCCGGGGCTCAACATCCAGATCGCCAACCGCGCCGGGCTCCTGCCCAGGCTCCAGCACATCGAGCGCGCGGCCCCGACGTCACTCGGCATCGCGGAGCGGGTGGAGCTCGCCACGCAGCGCTTCGCGCTAGGCGCGTAGGCGGTCAACCTGGGGATAAGCGACCCGTAAGCGGCACGCAGCGGCTACACGGTGAGCGATGCGCGCCGTCTACTCCACTTGCGCCCCCGCCGACACCTTATCGTAAACCTCCCAAAGCCAGCGTGCATTCCGAGGTTTCCTATCGAGCCGTTGGTCCTCGAATTCCGGCTGGCCACAAACCACGACGGAGATCGGGGATAGAAATAGTCTCTGCTTTCCGCCGCCCGGAGCCGCATGTCGTTGATGTAGGACGAATGAGTGACAACCGCTTGTGGATCCCCTATCCTCGATGCCGAGCGTTCGATCCGAGACCATAGGGGGCACCATGTTTGGAAAACTCTTCGATTCCCTGTTAGGCGCCAGACCGTGGTATCGCCTGCCCGGGCCGCTGGCGGCGCTCAAGATCATCCGGATCCGCAACGAGCTGCGCCAGCTCAATCTGCACGACACGGAAGAGCCCCCTTTCGAGAAGGTCGATCCCGCGGCGGCGGACCCGAAATACCGTCAGGAACGGACGCTGGATGGGACCTACAACGACCTCGCGTATCCGAGGATGGGCAGCGCCGGGACGCGATTCGGGCGGAACTTTCCCTTAGAGCACACGCGCCCGGAGACGGCCACGTTGCTGGACCCCAATCCGCGCGCGGTGAGCCAGACGCTCATGACGCGGCATGCGTTCCAACCGGCGACCTCGCTCAACCTCATGGCCGCGAGTTGGATCCAGTTCATGGTGCACGACTGGTTCGTGCACGAGCAGAGTGATGGCGAGCACATCGAGGTGCCGGGGACGCCGGGGGATCGGTCGGGCGATCCGGGGGGCGACGGCGCCATGCGCGTCCCGCGCACCCGGCCGCACCCGGCCCCGCCCGGCTCGACGCGGCCGCCCGCCTACCGGAACCTCCACCCGCATTGGTGGGATGGCTCGCAGGTCTACGGCGCGAATGTCGCGACGGCTTCCACACTGCGGACCTTCCAGGATGGCAGGCTCCGGATCCGCGAGGATGGCCTTTCGTTCGTCGATGAGGCCACCGGTATCGATATCGCCGGCGTCACCGACAATTGGTGGATCGGCCTCAGCATGTTGCACGCGCTCTTCACGCGCGAGCACAACGCGATCTGCGATCGCCTGAAATCGCTCCATCTCGACTGGTCGGATGACGCGCTATACGCCAAGGCCAGGCTCATCAACGCGGCGCTGATGGCCAAGATCCACACGCTGGAGTGGACCCCAGCGATCCTGGCGCATCCGTACGTCAAGACCGGGATGAATGCCCAGTGGTCGGGCCCGTTCGGGGAGCGCATCCAGGACCTGTTCAAGCCATTGAACCGGAGCGATGTGCTGGGCGGGATCATCGGGTCAGAGACGGATCACTACACGGCGCCCTACAGCATGACCGAGGAGTTCGTCTCCGTCTACCGTATGCACCCCTTGATGCCCGACGAGCTCGTGTTTCGTTCGGCGGCCACGGGCGAAGTACTCGCCCGCTACTCGTTGCCCGAGGTCGCCGGCCGCAACAGCCGGGCGGTCCTCGAGAGGCACTCGATGACGGACCTGTTCTACTCCTTCGGCGTGTCGCACCCGGGCGCGATCACGCTCCACAACTACCCGCGCCATCTGCAGAACCTGGAGCGCGACGGCAAGCGTATCGATCTCGCGATGGTGGACGTCTTGCGCGACCGCGAGAGGGGCGTGCCGCGCTATAACCAGTTCCGCCGGCTGCTTCGGAAGGAACCCGTGACGTCCTTCGAGGAGCTGACCGACAACCCGGAGTGGCGCGAAGAGATCCGAGCGCTTTACGGTAACGACATCGAGAAGGTCGACCTCATGGTGGGCCTCTACGCCGAGCCGCTCCCCGAGGGCTTCGGTTTCAGCGAGACGGCGTTCCGGGTCTTCGTGCTGATGGCCGGGCGGCGGCTGAAGAGCGACCGGTTCTTCACCTCCGACCACACCCCGGAGGTGTACACACGGGAGGGGATCGAGTACGTCCGCGAGAATGGGATGGCCAGCCTGCTCAGGCGACACCTCCCCGCCTTAGCCCCGGCGCTGCGGGACGTGGACAACCCCTTCGCGCCCTGGAGGGCGGTCGCGGGCACTGCGCCCTCGTAGGGGGCTCATAGGGGGGCGCATCCGGCGGTTCATGACCGCGCGTCGGCAGGCGGCGACGGCTAGGCCGCGCCGTGCTCACATGGTGAGGCGGTAACGCTTGTAGTACTCGAGTACCCGCTTGACGTAGGTCTGAGTCTCTGGATACGGGGGGATCTTCTTGCCGTGCCGGATCACGGCGTTCTCACCGGCGTTGTAGGCCGCGAGCGCCAGCACCAGGTTGTTGTTGAACATCCCGAGCAGGTCGCGCAGATAACGGGAACCCCCGTGGATGTTGGAACGCGGATCGGTGCGGTTCGAGACACCGTAGCGTCGGGCCGTGTCCGGCATGAGCTGCATGAGCCCGACCGCCCCGGCGCGCGAGATGGCGTTGGCGTTATACGAGGACTCCGCCGTGATCACGGCGTGGAGGAGGGCGTTCGGGAGCCGGTAGGTAGTCGCCGCCTTGGCGATCAGGGCGTGGTAGGCTGCCCGATATTTGGCGCTGTGGGTAACGCTAAGGCGCGACTCGCTCCAGCCTTTCCAGGTCCGAACGAGGAGCCTGTATCCGGGTCGGTCCGGCCGATCGGTCAGGAATACCCGGCCGTGCTTGTCGACGTACTTGAAGATGTCCGCTACCGCATATGGGCCGCTGCAAAAGGCAGACGCCCCGAGCACCAGAGCGAGCACGCACCGAGCTTGTCCTTTCCCCATACCGTTACGCCACTAAAGTTGTCGTAGGTGGTCCTGAAGGCACTTACTATACCGTCAATCGCAGGCAGCCGGAAGGCACCGCCCGGCAGGCGCACGCCTGCATGACCAAGGAGGAGCCCGCGAGCCCACGCGGGGCGGACTGAAAGCCGCACGGGCCCGGGAGGCTACTCTCCTGCCATACCCACGACATTGAATCCGGCATCGACGTAGGTGATCTCGCCGGTGATGGCCGAGGCGAGATCCGAGCACAGGAAGGCTGCGACGTTCCCGACCTCATCGATGGTGATGTTGCGCCGCAGCGGGGCGGTTTTCTCGACGTGATCGAGGAAGCGGCGAAAGCCGGTGATCCCGGCCGCCGCGAGCGTGCGGATGGGCCCGGCGGAGATCCCGTTGACCCGGATCCCCTCGGGCCCGAGGCCCTGGGCCATGTAGCGCACATTGGCCTCCAGGCTCGCCTTGGCGAGTCCCATGACGTTGTAGCTCGGCATGGCCCGGACCGCGCCGAG
>JBQTJM010000357.1:0-14068 GCA_052387115.1 Gammaproteobacteria bacterium
ATCTGCTGCGCTCGGGATCTCGCATTCCGGCGGTGCTCGGAATCCTCATGTATTTCAACATACACTCCGGTTCCTGCGCTCCGGCGGAACGCGACCTCCCTTCGCTCGCGACGATTTTTTCACAAGCTCTCAGTTGAACAGGTACAAGATCAAGACACCCACCAACATGCAACTGAGACCCAGGAACCGGAGCGTGGGGTCGTCGAGCTTGGAGGCCTCGTGCAGAAACCTCCGGGCGGCGTCGGGATGCAGGAAGGGCAGGATGCCTTCCAGGACCAGCATGAGACCGAGAGCGACCAGGAACTGGCGCCACATGATTCATCACCGCCGGCGGGTCGGGGCCCCCGGACAAGAGGCGAACCGGCGATCATGGGTCACGGATCGCCCCCCCAGCCACCGCCTCAGGGCGCGGTGGATTTCTTGAAATAATGGAAGAACTCCGACTTCGGGTCCAGCACCAGGATGTCCTGGTGCTTCGCGAAGCTCGTCTTATAGGCGAGTAGGCTGCGGTAAAACTCGTAGAACTCCGCATTGCGACTATAGCCCGCGGCGTACACCTCGGCGGCACGCGCGTCGCCGGCCCCACGGGTGCGCTCGGCATCCCGATAGGCCTCGGCCAGGATCACGGTCCGCTGCCGATCGGCATTCGCGCGAATGGTCTCGGCAGAAGCGGCGCCGCGCGAACGCCACTCCTGCGCCACCTGTTCGCGTTCCGCCCGCATGCGGTCATAGACGGCGCTGCTGACCTCTTCCGGGAGATTGATGCGCTTGGTGCGGACATCGACGACCGTGACACCGAGCTCATCGCCCTTGGCGCGCGCCGCCTCGGTGACGCTTTGCATGACACCGCCGCGCGCGCCGGCGACCACCTCCCGGATCGTGCGCCTGCCGAACTCCCCGCGCAGACTGTCGTTGATCTGCTGGAACAGCAGCATGCCCGCGCGCCGCACGTCCCCTTGGGTGCTCCTGTAGTATTTCTCGACGTCCGCGATCCGCCACTTCACGAAAGAATCGACGATGACGTCCTTCTTTTCACTGGTCAGGAAGCGCTCCGGCTGGGGGGAGTCCAGGCTCATCAAGCGTTTTTCGAATTTTACGACGTCGTTGACGAGCGGGATCTTGAAATGCAGGCCAGGTTCGAAGTCCGAGCGCTGGATCTCCTTGAAACGCAGCAGTATCGCGAACTCCCGCTGGTCTACGGTAAACACGAAGCCCCAGCCCAGTAGGGCTACGACGAGCACCAGCGCCACGATCAGCAGAGGTGGGCCGCGCATCTAACGGGTCCGCTCGCGACTGCGCCCGTCCGCGCGCGGCGCGGGCACCTGATCGGAGGCCAGAGGCTCCGCTTCCGCGCCGGATCGGGGTGGCACCGCGACGGTCTCCGGGGACCCCGGCGGGTGCCCGAAGAACTTGTCGAGCGGCAGATAGACCAGGTTGTTGCCGCCCTCGACATCCAGCAAAACCTTCGGAGAGTTGGACAGGACGGATTCCACGGTTTCCAGATAGAGGCGCTCGCGGGTCACCCCCGGTGCCTTCTCGTACTCCGTGAGGACCTGTGTGAAGCGGCTCGTCTGACCCTCGGATTGCTCGATCACCTGCGACTTATAGCCCTCCGCGTCGGCCCGGAGGCGGGCGGCCTGTCCTTCCGCCTTGGGCAGGACCTCGCTGACGTAGGCCTTGGCCTCGTTGATGAAACGCTGCTCGTCTTCACGGGCCTTGATGGCGTCGTCAAAGGCGCTCTTGACCTCCTCGGGTGGCTTGGCCGGCTGCATGTTGACGCTCGTGACCTCCACACCGGCTTGATATTGATCCAGGAGATCCTGGATCGCCTTGCGGATGTCCGTTGCGACTTGCATACGACCCTCGGTCATGATGAAGTCCAGCTTGTTTTCCCCGATGACGCCGCGCACCGAGCTTTCGGTGACCTGCTCCAAGGTGGCGTCCGGACCGACCACGTTGAAGGCGAAGTCTTCGACGCTTTTCACGCGATATTGCACATTGAGCTCGACATCCACGATGTTCTCGTCCTGGGTGTACATCGCGCCTTTCTGGCCCACCGACCGGATCTGATCGATATTGATCTTCTCCACCCGCTCGATAGGTGGCGGCCAGCGGAAGTTGAGACCGGGCATGAGGGTCGTGACATAAGCGCCGAAGCGCGTCACCACCGCACGCTCGGCGGCCTCGATGACGTAAATGGACTCGTAAACGGCGAACGCCACCAAGGCGACGAGGGCTGCGATCCACAACGCCGGCGAGCCACCTCCGCCGCCGCCACCGCTGCCTCCGCCACCCCCCGAGATCGGGCCCCGCTCGCCGAATAAGCCCTTGATCTTGGCCTGAAGCTTACGGAACGCCTCATCCAGATCGGGCGGCCCGCTGCCGTTACCGCGTCCTCCCCAGGGGTCTTTGTCGCGGCGACCCCCCGGTTCATTCCAAGCCATCGGCTGCGCCCCCATCGATGTCGTCTCGATTCGTCATTCTGGCCGGTATCATACGGACCTGGCCGGGGCGCCGCAAGCTTGCTCCATGGCGTCGAATCTTGACAGGCGCCTCTGTTCCCGCGGGCCCACCGTGACGCTCAAGAACCAGCCGCCGCGCTCGTCGGCGTGTTCCTCCCGCACCGCACCCTGGTTGTATAGCCAGGATCGCAGCCGGCCGGCCCGCGCCGGGAGGTTCAGCCAGCGATGGATACGCCCGCCCTCGAACCTCTGCGCGATTGCCCGGCACAGGAGATCGAGGCCGACCCCTTCCCCGGCCGAGAGGAAGACGCGCGTGCTGCCCTCCTCGGCACCGATTTCGATCGCCGCAACGCGAGCCGGGACGCGGTCGATCTTGTTGTACACCTCGATGAGCGGGACTCCCGCGCCGCCGATCTGTGCGATGACGCGCCGCACGACCTCGATCTGCACGGCCTGTTCGCAGAGCGGTGCGGCGGCATCGATGACATGGAGCAGGAGATCGGCGTCGCCTATCTCCTCGAGCGTCGCGCGAAACGCGGCGACGAGCTCGTGGGGCAGATCACGGATGAAGCCCACGGTATCCCCGACGATCACCGGACCCGCCTCCGCAAGCTCGACGCGCCGCAAGGTCGGGTCCAGGGTCGCGAACAGGACGTCCGCAGCATACACCGAGGATTGGGCCAGGCGGTTGAAGAGGGTCGATTTCCCGGCGTTGGTATAGCCGACCAGGAGCACGGTCGGGAGGCCCGCGCGGCGCCTGGCTTTTCTGCCGAGGGCGCGCTGCCGTCGGAGCGTCTCCAGGCGACCGCGAAGCTGCTGGATGCGGCGCTTGATGAGGCGGCGGTCGGTTTCGAGCTGGGTTTCTCCAGGGCCCCTGAGACCGATGCCGCCGCTCTGGCGTTCGAGGTGCGTCCAGCCCCGTACCAGACGCGTGGCGAGGTGCTGCAACTGCGCCAGCTCGACTTGGAGCTTGCCCTCGAAGGTGCGTGCCCGCTGCGCGAAGATATCCAGTATCACGGCGCTTCGATCGAGGACCGGGCACTCCAGGAGACGTTCCAGATTGCGCTCCTGGCCCGGGTTGAGCTCGTGGTTGACGAGCACCACATCGGCGCCCGCCTGGCGGACCGCCTGCTGGATCTCCATCGCCTTGCCGGTGCCGGCGTAATAGCGCGGCGACGGGGCCCGGGTGTCGATCCTGCGGCCCCCGGTGCCGCACACGATAGCCGCCTCGGAGACCCCGGCCGAGCGCACCAGGTCGCGAAACTCGGCAAGCGCCCCTCCCCGCGCCGGGTCCCCGGAGCCGAGGTCGACCAGGACGGCACGTTGCCGGGCTTGGGGTCGTTGAGACAAGTACTGACGCGGCAGCCGGCGAACCGGCCTTTGGGTTAGGGCTGCGCCTCGTCCCCCTCCCCATCTTCCCTCGGGAGCTTGATGTTGCGCGAAGGGACGATGGTGGAGATCGCATGCTTGTAGACCATCTGGCTCACCGAGTTCTTCAACAACACCACGAACTGGTCGAAGGACTCGATCTGGCCCTGCAGCTTGATACCGTTCACGAGGTAAATCGACACCGGCACATGCTCGCGGCGCAAGGCGTTCAGGAACGGCTCTTGGAGTGACTGCCCCTTGCTCATAAAGAAGACTCCTGCTCGTTTCGTCTTTTGAATTCTTCGGTGCTGGGCCCCACGCGGCATGGCGGTCCCGAATGCGCAGCGGATCGGCGTAAGGCGGCGGCGATCGCGCCGGGTGTGCTCCCGGTAGGGATCCGTGCGACCCGCGAGCTGACGACACCCCCGCCCCACCCGGCTCCCGATTGTAGGATTGTACTCGATCCCAGGCGCGTCGAGGATACTAGACCCCGTGCCCCGGGCGTTGTTCCGGGCAGCGACCGAGCGCACCGCCGCGATTCACGAGAACGTCCTGTCGTGGCTTGATGTTCCGAGGGGACTCGGGGCGCCTAGCCCGGAAGCTCATCGGCGAGCCACACCAGGGCCTTGGACAGCAGGCAAGGGTCGTCGCTGTCCAGCCTGACGGCCCCGCGTTCGGCCCGCAGCCACGTCATCTGGCGCTTGGCGAGCTGCCGGGTCGCGATTACCGCCCGCTCCACCAGGGCGTTCCGATCCCACCTGCCCGTCAAGTGCTCCCAGACTTGGCGGTAACCCACGAGCCGCATGGCCGGCCCGACGTCGCGGGCATCCGTGCGCCCCAGGACCCGCCGCACTTCGTCGATGAGACCGCGCTCCAGCATGCCCAGGAACCGTTGCCTGTGGCCGGCGTGCAGGCGCTCGCGGTCCCGAGGAGAAATGACCAACTTGACGACCCGATAGGGCAGCGGTTCCTGCGTATCGCGGGCGAACAGCGTTGTGAGCGCGTCGCCCGTGACTTCGCAGACCTCGAGCGCCCGCTGGATGCGCTGGGCATCGTGGGGGTGGATGCGGGCCGCCGCCTCGGGGTCCAGCTCCGCCAGGCGCCGGTGCAGCCGCGCCCAGCCGTCGCGCCGCGCCTCGCTCGAAAGCCGCTCCCGCACCTCGCGGTGGGCGCCGGGCAGCGCCGCGAGCCCGTGCTCCAAGGCCCGGAAATACAGCCCCGTCCCCCCCACCAGGAGCGGAATGCGGCCGTGGGCGAGGAGGTCTTGGATCGCGCAGAGTGCGTCGCGGCGGAACTCCGCGGCCGAATAAGCTTGATCCACGTCGCGTATGTCGATGAGCCGATGGGGGAAGCGCGCCAGCACGGTGGCTCCGGGCTTGTCGGTGCCGATGTCGAGCCCGCGGTAGATCATGGCGGAATCGACGCTCACGAGCCCCACGGGCAGCCGTGCCGCCAGCCCCAGGGCGAGCGCCGTCTTGCCGGCCCCGGTCGGCCCCATCAGGAACACGACCGGCCCCGTTCTGCCGCCCAGGTCGGGCGCTCCGCTCATGGCGCGTCGGTGGCACCGTCCTCCGGAGCCGCGCCGCTTACCAGTCTGGCCAGATCCCCCTCGGTGAGCCGCCGAAGACCGGGCGCCACCGTCCCCCCTTCGCCGTAGCCCACCGTTGCCAAGTCGCGGAGCGTGCTCCAGAGCGCCTCGGGGGAGGACGCCCCGGCAGAGCGCAGGGCGTGCGCGGCCAGGACCACCGGCAGTCCCGCATCCGGTTCCCGCGCCGCACTCTCTGCGGCGAGTGCCGTGACCACTTCACATATCAAGGCTTCGTAACCAGCCGCTTGCAGCGGCCCGGGCACCCCGCGCACCCACAGCGCGTCGGGGCCGGCCCGTTCGAGGTCCAGGCCCATCCGGCAAAGCAGCGCCGCATGCGCCTCGAGAGTATCGATCGCGTGCTCGTCCAGATCGAGACGTTCCGGGATGAGTAGGTTCCGGGTCACGGGCGGTCCCCGCCGGGCCCACTCGGCGAACAGCCGGTGCAACGCCACAGCGCCGTCGATCACCGTGATGCCGGCCGCGTCCATGGTAATCAGATACCGCGCCCCGACGAGTGCGACGGCCCGGCCGGCACGCGCGACACCGGGCGCCGGGGGACGCGGCGTGGCCGCCGTGTGGTACACGCCCAGGGCTTCTCTGACCTTCGGAACCGGCGGGGTCCGGGCAGGGCTCCCGGACGCACTCGGAGACACCACCGAGACCGAGCCGGCTCCGGCCAAGGCCCGTTTGGCGGCGCTCAACACGAAGTCATGCACCGAGCGGCCGTCCAGGAACCTGACCTCCAGCTTCTGAGGGTGGACATTGACGTCGACATCCGCCGGATCCATTTCGAGATGGAGCAAGTAGGCCGCGAACTGGCCGGTGCAGTCGCTGTGCTCGGCGGCCGTCCACAGGGCGTGCTGGACGGCACGGTCGCGGACCGCACGGCCGTTCACGTACAGGTACTTGATCTCCTGTCCGTCGCCGCCCGCCGGAGCGCGCCAGATCCAACCCCGGAGGCGCATGGCGGCGGCCGTCTCGTCCACGGCCACGGCGGCCTCGAGCGGCGCCCCACCCAGGTGTCGCAGCCGCTCCGCGATATCCAGAGGACCTGCCGCCTTGCGTACATTCAAGACGTTCCGGCGATTATGGCGGAGCGAAAACCGGACCTCGACGCGACTCAGTGCGAGGCGTCTGAGCCAGTCCTGGATCTGCTGGAGCTCGGTGCGCTCGCTGCGCAGGAACTTGCGCCGCGCCGGGGTGTTGAAGAATAGGTCGCGGACCTCGACCGAGGTACCGGGCGGGTGGGGCGTGGGCAGCGGTCCCACCGTGCCCATGCCACCGGTAGTGCGGATGGTCCACCCAGCCTCGCTCGCTCGCACGCGCGAGGACAGGATGAGGGTCGAGATCGACCCGATGCTGGGCAGGGCCTCCCCCCGGAAACCGAGGCTCGCCAGCGACATGAGGTCATCGAAGCCGCCGATTTTGCTCGTGGCGTGGCGGGACAGGGCGAGCGGCAGGTCCTCGGCCTCGATGCCCGCACCGTTGTCGCGCACCCGGATGAGGCGGCAGCCGCCGTCTTCGACGTCCACCAGGACCTCGTCGGCGCCGGCATCCAGGCTGTTCTCGACCAGCTCCTTGACCACCGAGGCCGGGCGTTCCACCACTTCTCCCGCCGCGATCTGGTTGATGACCACCTCGGGCAGGGTCTTTATCCGTCGCGGGCCGGTCGGCATGGCGCGCCCAGTATAAGCCCGGCGCGGGCGCGTCGCCGTGGCTGGACCTCGAGCCCTAGCAGACGGTTCAGCAGGTAGCCCGGATGCGGCGCAGGAAATCCGGGGAGGCCTCTCCGCCGTCTAGGGTCTCCTGCCCGAACCCGCGCCTCCGTGCTTGACCCGGCACGCCCCTTCCATTAGGGTAGTGTCAAGCACTACTCGTGCGCCGATGAGCATGAAAACCATCTCGGCCGCCGACGCCAACCGGCATTTTTCCCGCCTCTTACGCGAAGTTGCCAGCGGAGAGACCATCATCGTGACCTCGCGCGGCAAGTCCGTGGCCACCATGGGCCCTCTGGCTGAAGGACAAACGGAGCGCCACGCCGCCCGACAAGCTCTGCTCCAGCGTCTCACGGCTCAATCCGCCACCGGCAAACGTCGCTGGACGCGCGAGGAGCTCTACGAGGACCTGGCCTGAGGCTCGCGCTCGATACCAACATCCTCGCCTATGCCGAAGGCGTGGGAGACGAGGCGCGCCGGCGCGCGTCTCTGGATCTGATCGCCACGCTGATCGCAGGGGACGTGGTGCTACCCGCCCAGACCCTGGGCGAGCTGTACCGCGTGCTTACGGCCAAGGCAAAGCGTCGTCCGGAGACCGCGCGTGGGGCGGTCCTGGAGTGGTCGGATGCCTTTGTCGTGGCCGATTCCACCTGGACGGCGTTTCAATCCGCGCTGGACCTGGCGGGCGCTCACGGCCTGCAGATCTGGGACGCCCTGATCCTTTCGGTCGCGGCCGAATGCCGATGCCGCTTGCTCCTGACGGAGGACCTGCAGCCAGGCTTCGTGTGGCGTGGCGTCACCGTGGTCAATCCCTACGCGGCGCCGGCACACCCGCTGCTGCAACACGTAGCGCGGAAGTAGCGAGTGGAGGCGGCCCCGGTTCCTATGGGAACGGATAGCCAGTCGGAGTAGGCTAATGGTATGGACTCCTCCCCTCCTCAACGGCATCGTGATGTGCCAGAGTGGGGATGAAACGACCACTTCAACGAAGAGGAGGAGTCCGGTATGAAGAGTACGACAACCGGGTTGGACATTGCAAAGAACGTCTTTCAGGTCCACGGGGTGGATGCGAAAGGTAACGTGGTGCTACGCAAGGTGCTCAAGCGACAGCAGGTGTTGGAGCCAGGCCATATCGCTGGGATTCGGCTGCGCCTCTTCCCAGCCTGCCATAGGTTGTGTTTCTTCATCCGGTTGCAAGACCACGGTGAAGTTCCTATCCTTCGGCAATGCCTGAAGAGAAGACAACGTACGAGCATGACTTTCAGGCCTGGGCGCTGGAGAACGCGGTGCTTTTGCGTCAAGGGAAACTGGCCGACATCGACGTGCTCCATATCGCCGAGGAGCTCGAGGGTATGGGTGCGAGCGAACGTCGTGAACTGCAAAGCCGCTTGCAAGTGCTGGTGTGCCATCTGCTCAAGTATCAATACCAGCCGGAGCGCCGCGGGAAGAGCTGGCTCTTGACCATCGGCCATCAACGAGACGCCATCGATAGGTTGTTGAAGCAGTCCCCGAGCTTGCGTCCGCTTCTCGACAGCGCAGAGGAAATTGCGGACATTTACGCCAAGGCGGTCCGGGATGCGATGATCGAGACCGAGTTGGACCGCCACCTCTTCCCCTTGGCTTGCGCATACGCTATCGACCAACTGCTTGATGGCGACTTTCTTCCCGATTGAGTCGAGATGCCTATCCCCGCGTCCGAAGGCCCCTTTACCCCCACCCTGGCCCTCCCCGCTAGGCGCAGGGGAGGGAACCGGAGAATCTCCCCTCCCCGTCAGACTCCGGACTCAGCGAATGGACGTCCTGATCCTCTTGCCGGTTTCCTTCCTCTCCGCCAGCAGGGTGCCGGGCGGGGCCGCCTCGTGGAAATAGGACCTGAGGCCGTCGAGCACGCCATCAGCCAACCGCTCCTGGTGAGTGGGATCGACGAGCTTGCGCTCCTCCTCGGGATTGGTAATGAACGCGGTCTCCACCAGGATGGAGGGGATGTCCGGGGACTTCAATACCGCGAAGGCAGCCCGCTGCACGGCGGTGTGGTGGACCCGGCCGAGCCCGGTCAGGCGCTTGAGCACCCGCCCCCCGACATCGAGGCTCGCCTCCAGGCTGCCGGTCTGAGAGAGATCGATGAGGATCGCCTTCAGGGGCTGTTCCTTGTCCTCCAGGCTGATCCCGCCCACCAGATCGGCGGCATTCTCGCGCTCGGCCAGCCAGCGGGCGGCCTCGCTGCTGGCGCCGTGGCGGGACAGGACATACACCGAAGACCCACCCGCGCGGCGGTCGGGGAAGGCGTCGGCATGGATGGAGACGAACAGATCGGCCTTTTGCGCCCGGGCGCGTTTGACCCGATCGCGCAGCGGGATGAAGTAATCCCCATCGCGTATGAGCAGCGCGCGCATGCCCGGCTCACGGTTGCAAAGATGCGCCAGGCGCCGGGCGATGGCCAAGGTCACCTGTTTCTCCTGTGCGCCGCTCGCACCCACGGCACCCGGATCCTCGCCGCCGTGTCCGGCGTCGATGGCGATGATCAGATCGCGCTGCCCCGGCCGACGCGCCTGGCGTGGCGCCGCCGGGGGAGCAGTGCCGACCAGGTCCACCACCAGCCGGTGGCCATAGGGCCCCTCCGGCGGGACCAGGAAGCCCTTGGACGCCACCTTGTGCTTGAGGTCGAGCACCAGCCGCAGGTCCCTGCCATGGCGGCCATGACGGATCCCCCGAAGGTAACGATCGTCTTCGCTCTGCGGTACCGTGAACGTCTGTTCGAGGCGCGCCCCGATGAGATCGACGACCACCCGCTGCGGACCCTGGATGGTGAAGACCCGGTATCGGGTCCGGCCGCTCAGGTCGAACACCACCCGGGTGTTATCGGGTGCGGACCAGGTCCGCACCCCCTGGACGGCGATCCCCGGGCGGCTCGGCGGCGCGGCTTCGGGGCCGGCCGAGATGAACCACAGCATCAGCAGGGCGCTGAGGGCGCCCCATCGCCGCCGTCGTCCCAGGTGGCTTTCCATCCCTTTAATTCTTATACCTTGAGCCAGGAAACTCAAGTATCTTTGAGATAACTATGCAAGGTGTATGAATTTACTAGACTCTCGAAGAATAGCACCCGCCGCGCGTCGGTGTCCACGCGCCTCGGGCCCGGTTCTCAGGCGTGCGGCTTGCGTGTATCGTAGTGGTACCGTCCGACCCCCGGTTCGGTCATGAGCCAACGGGGGTTCGCGGTGCATCCGACTACGAATCGCCACAGGAGAAAGAATTCGATGGGCACCCACATCGCGCTGACCCGTGCGCCGCTCGGCTGGGCCCTGATATGCGTCGCGCTTTCCCCACTTTGGTCGGCAACGGCGCGCGCGGAGCAGGCCGGCCACCAACATGGCCGCGGGACCGCCGGTTACGGCCAGCCGGGGTCGGAATCAGAAGTGGCGCGCACCATCGAGGTGACGGCGCTCGATAGCATGCGCCACGAGCCATCGAACATCACGGTCAAGACGGGGGAGACCGTCAAGTTCGTGGTCAGGAACGCCGGGCAGATGCGCCACGAGCTCATGCTGGGCGGTGCCAAGGAGCAACGGGAGCACACCGAGATGATGCGGGCGCATCCTGACATGGTGCATGACGACCCCAATGCGGTGACCGTCGAGCCGGGGCAGACCAAGACGCTCCTCTGGCGCTTCGGCGCGCCCGGGTGGGTCGAGGGTGCGTGTCATCTCCCCGGCCACTACGAGGCGGGGATGGTGACGCGAATCCAGGTGACGGAGTGAGATTTACCGGGGGTCAATCCACGCCGAAGAGACGCCGGTAGTTGGCGGTCGTCGCCTCGAAGACCACCTGGGCCGGCACCTCGCGGAGCATCGCAATGTGCTCGGCCACATAGCGAACATAGGCGGGCCGGTTTTCCTTCCCTCGGTGCGGCACCGGGGCCAGGTAGGGGGCATCGGTCTCGACCAGCAGGCGATCGAGGGGCACGCGGCGCGCGACCTCCTGCACCTCCCGGGCATTTCGGAAGGTCACGATCCCCGAGAAAGAGATGTAGAAGCCGAGGTCCATGGCCGCCCGCGCCGTCTCCCAATCCTCGACGAAGCAGTGCATCACCCCGCCCACGTCCTGCGCTCGTTCCTCGCCGAGGATGCGGATCACGTCGGGCGCCGCCTGGCGGGTGTGGACGATGATCGGTTTTCCCACCGCCCGCGCGGCCGCGATGTGTCGCCGGAAACGCGCCTGCTGCCAGGCCATGTCGCCGGTGCTTCGATAGTAGTCGAGCCCGGTCTCCCCGATCGCGACCACCCGGGGATCGCGGGCCAGCGCCGCGAGGGTGTCGCAGGACGGTTCTTCGCCGGTCTGGGTATTGGGGTGAACGCCCACGGAGGCCGACACCTCGGCATGCCGGCGCGCCAGGGCCAGCACCGCCGGATAGGAGTCGAGGTCGATCGATACGCACAGGAGGCGCTCGACACCGTGCTCCCGCGCGGTGCAGAGGACGCCTGTGACGCTGGCGCCGGCGTCGAGATCGAGCAAGGTCAGATGGCAGTGGGAGTCGGCGAGCATGGCGGGAGCCCCAGTGGGATGGGCCACCGGGGCCGGCCGTTGGGATAGGCCATGATATATTAAATAAACAACACCATGGCCCGCCCGACCTGCGGCTACATGGCCTGCAGCTACATGGTATGTGTCTGGCGCCCGGATTTCAGCAGGTTGGCGAGCAGCGTCTCGATCTTAGCGCGCGTCGCGCCCTTGTCCATGTCGCTGAAGCGCACGCCGATGCCCGCCGTGCGGTTACCGACCGCCGAGGGTGGCGTGATCCAGACGACCTTGCCGGCCACCGGCAGCTTTTCCTTGCCGTCCATCAGGCTCAGCACCAGGAACACCTCGTCGCCCAGGCCGTAGTGCTTGGAAGTCGGGATGAACAGGCCGCCGTTCTTGATGAACGGCATGTAGGCGGTGTAAAGGGAACTGGTGTCGCGGATGGTCAGGGACAGGATCCCCTGACCCGGAACGTTGGCTACTGCGCTCATCGTCGGTCACCCCCGTTTGGATAGAGACCCTAGGTCATCGTGGATCCCTCGGGAAAAATTGAGAGTGGCGACGTCGCCTGAGCCGGCTTCGCCGACCGATGGGCGCAGATCCACGTGTGCCGATGTGGTGCGTATCCCCCGCCCTCAGCTCTTCAACCGATACCCGGTCCTGAAGATCCAGGCCACCAGCGCCAGACAGAGGATGAGAAATCCCAAGGTCATCCCCAGGCTCAGCCCGATGCCGACGTCCGAGGCCCCGTAGAAGCTCCAGCGGAAGCCGCTGATCAGGTAGACCACCGGGTTGAACAGGCTGAAGGTGCGCCACGCCGGCGGTAGCATGTCGATGGAATAGAAGGCGCCGCCCAGGAAGGTCAGGGGCGTTACGACCAGCATGGGGATGACCTGCAACTGTTCGAAGCCCTTCGCCCAGATGCCGATGATGAAGCCGAACAGACTGAAGGTCGTCGCCGTCAGCACCAGGAAGGCGGCCATCCACACCGGGTGCAGGATCGTGATCGGCACGAATACATTTGCCGTGGCCAGGATGATCAGACCCAGGAGAATGGACTTGGTCGCCGCCGCCCCGACGTAAGCGAGGACAATCTCCAATGGGGACACCGGTGCGGACAGCAGCTCGTAGATTGTGCCCGTGAACTTGGGGAAATGGATGCCGAAGGAAGCGTTGAAGATGCTCTCGGTGAACAGCGACAGCATGATCAGCCAGCGTCATGATCGTGTCCTTGCGCTTGTCCCACAATGACAGGTCGCGCAGGACCTTCTCGATGAGCACGGGGTTTGCGGCGCGCCCGAACAGCCCGCGGCTGAAAGTCACCGTCGCCCACACCGTCTCGAAGGTGTCGGTGGTCAGCTCCTGCGGCACCAGGCCGATCTTAGATCGCGCGGCACGGTAGTCGCGGACGATGTCATGGCCGTCTGCGACCACCATCCCTTCGGTCGGCGTGACGATCCCGCAGACTATGCTGATCAGGGTGGTCTTGCCCGCGCCGTTGGGGCCCAGCAGGGCAAAGATTTCACCCTTGCGGATCTCGAGGTTCACGCCCTTCAGCGCTTGAAGACCCGAAGCATAGGTCTTGGTCAGGTCCGAGATGGAGATGATCGGTGACATCGCCGCGAGCTTAGCGCAATCGCATGACGGTTCCCCCTCGCTCACCGCCTGCGAGCCCGGTCGCCCGGGATGCGTGGAGCGCATCCCGCCACCCCCGACTCAGATACCGGGTTCTACCGGGTTCCGCCGGTCTACTGACCGGCGCGCTCCATCAACGGCCTTGGAGCGTCCCGCATCAACCACGCCGCCTGACGTAATGCCTCCCGCCGAGCCAAACGCAACAATAATGGCTGCCCCCGGTAGACCTAGAAATAGATCACATTCGCGGCAAGGTATCTATCCGATTTAGGCACGGGCACTCGAAACGGCTTGTCGCATGGTTTCTCGTGCACCACGATCGGATCCTCCGTCTTCTTGTCATACAACACCGGCTCGCCTTGTTCGTTCAACCGGATCTGGGCCGGGTGACCGTCATGCTCCGCATCGACGAGGACAACTCACGAACCCCGCAGTACCGTGTCTCTTGACGAAAACGGGCGCTTATTCTTCTTATACTCTATAATCTCACGGCAGGCGCGGGTGGGGATGATCCGCGACGCTTGACGATGTATAGCCCGGCCGCGACGGTCACGACCGCGAAGACCAGGAGGATCCAGAGATAGGTTTCGACGATGACCGCCACAACGAGGCCGACGGCGAGAAACAGCGCCACCAAATAATACCGCCAGTCGAGATGGACGCCTTCGAGGAACATTGCGAAGGTGAAGAGCAAGGTGATGACCAGAGCGCTGGCCCCGTAGTCCATGCGGCCGTTCCGAACAAACATGTAGACGATCTGGATGGCGATGAACAGGCCGACCCAG
>JBQTJM010000358.1:0-2143 GCA_052387115.1 Gammaproteobacteria bacterium
GTTTTAAGTAGTCACTAAACAACCACCGGCTAAAAGCCGGTGGGTTTGAGTTACGGACTGAAAGTCCGGATACGCGTCGACTGAACGACGCGTCTACGGCTCCACCTTGAATTCACTGGCGGGATCAAGCTCAAAGTGATGCTCCAAGTACGGCTTGATCATGTCCTCCGTCATCTCGCCCACCGTCGCGCAAAAATACCCCCGCGCCCAAAGATGCCGTCCCCAATAGCGCTTCTTCAGCAGTGGAAACTCTTCGAACAGCTTGCTGGACGCCCGCCCCTTGATCCCCTCATGATCTCGCTCGGGGCAAGTTCGGGTGGCGCGGAGACCAGAATGTGCACGTGGTCCTGGATCACTACCCCTTTGAGAATGCGAATTTCGAACGCTTCACACGTCTGCCGAACCAGTTCTCGAACTCGTTCCCCTACCTCTCCTTGCAGGACTTGGTAGCGATACTTCGTTACCCAGACAAAGTGGTATTCAATCTTGAATACCGTATGGCTGCCGTACCGATATCCATGGGATCCCCTTCTTCAATGGGACTATTCTACCATGCCCGCTCATGGCTGTAGATGAAATCTGCCCGCCTACAAGGCGGGGGTGTGAACCCTTCATATTAAAATCAAACTTGTGATTGTGATCGTGAAGGATCTGCAGGGCGGCTGGTCCGGCGGAGTGTGGGCAGCCGGTGGATTAATGTGGGCCGGTTGTGGGCGGCGCTGTTTGCCGTCCATAAGCGGTCCACATGTTCGCCGCTTTTTGGCGAAATCCACGGGCTGTCCACACGGAGACCGGCCAAAGAATAGGGGCATTCCGGCCCCGATCCTGGGAAGATGAGTAGCACAAGACCAATCCATCGACTGCAGGGGGAGCGGGGATGCAGATCAAGGCTATCCTCAATCACGTGCAAAAGCACCGCTCGTTCGTCTATGGGAAAGTGCGTTTGATGGAGGAAGAGGGAGCCGCGCTCATCGAGGTGGAGGTCTCCCCCTGCGCCAATAGCCGGCCGCAATGACGACCTGCCCCAACCCCACCGCCCACAGATTTTGCTGAAGAACCTTTTGTACATCGAGTGACGAAGTTGCAGCGTTCATCGAACACTCATGGTTTGCCGGCGAAGGGTTTATCGGGACGATGGTAGGGCAACTCGCGAAGGACGGGTTGGCCATTCGGGTCACGTCGGCGCAGCGCGAAGAAACGGATGCGGTGACGGGTAAAGTCCACCTCGCAGCGCACCAGTCGATGGAGCCAATGTTGGGCTACCGGGTAGGGCTTTCCGAGAACCTGCACGTGGCCCTTATCGTCGGTTCTGCGCACGAACATCATCGTGCCCTTCAAGGGGGCGTTCAGGTCCAGCGTGAACCGTTTGGGAAACACACGACGGTGTGGGGCGCTGTCTCGTTTGGGGGCAGTCTTAGCCCGGTAGGCGGCGATATAGCGCTGGGATACGGCCACCAAGCTGGCCACGTCAGGGCAGTGGTGGCGCTGCCAGACCTTGCTTTGCCAAAGGGCGTTGAAGCCTTCAATGGCGTTTTGGAAGCCCGGCTCGCGCGGGGGGGCGAACACCGGGATGACCTGCAGGGCCAGACACAGGCGGCTGATGCGACCGACGGTGTCGGCGAACTGATGGGCCCCCTGAAAAATCGTGTCGTTGTCGAACTGGGCGTAGGCGGGCAACCCGTGCGCCTGCCAGCGTTCGGTCAGCGCTTCGAGCGCAGCCTTTGCGGTGGGCTGCTCCATGATCCAGGCATCCGGCAGGACCCCATGGAGGCTGGTGCCGGTGAACACCGAGACAAGCGGCCCACGAGCGATCTTCAAATCCTCGATGAAATCGAAGCTGTCGAGCTCGGCCTGACCGCGGGCGAGATCGGGCAGATACCACCCCTTGGGGGGCGCCGGCCGGCGCTGTCGATGCGCGGCATCCAGCGCACCCAAGCGCTCCCATACCCGGTGAATGGTCGCCCGCGATGGCACCTGCGCAATGGCCAACTCTTCGCGCAGGGCCAAGCCGATCGCATCGGGGCCGTACTCCCCCAGCACACTCGTCTCCCGCAAGCGGCTCCGGGCACTCAGAATGCCCTGCTCCACCTCGGGCGCCGTGCGGTTCCATGCCCGACCTGGCTTGTGATCCGCCAACGTTACC
>JBQTJM010000359.1:0-3332 GCA_052387115.1 Gammaproteobacteria bacterium
GCCCGATCCACAAGGGGAAACTCAACCATGATCGACGCCCCGAGCCCACGGGAACCGTCTTGCGACTCCGACCGGCGCCCTACAATCCCCAAGGCTCATAGCCCTCGATCCAGCGGTTCAGTTCAACAGATCTTATCCGCCATGCTGCCGCACGGCGGATAAGATACTATTCGTTGGATGTCATGAGCTCAATGCCAATGGCAAGAGTGGCTACCGACAAATGCTTTGGTTTATCCAGACATTCCCGCGCGACGCGAACAAGGCGAATGACCTGCGCCCCGCGAGAGAATTTTGGTGCACTCCAAAGCCCAAACAGTTAAAGCAGTCTGCGATACCTTGCTGGCCGGTGACCGTGAGGCGGCAGCCGCTACCGCCCGCAGCGACTATCCATTTGTCCCGCCTCAGTCTGCGAGTCGCGCTTACACGGAATCTCAGTGCACCTCAATCTTCATCCGGGACGGGTTCATTGACCGTTACTCCGGCACTCAGCTTGTCTTCCCGGGCACTATTCGCTTGCTGTCCCGTTTACTGGCTTCCGAATTTCCATTTCATCCCAATTGGAAGATGACCGAAACGTACATGATGTATTGGGAACTGTTTCCGACAGTGGATCACATCCTCTCTGTCGCGCGTGGTGGCGTGGACGATGAGACAAACTGGGTTACCACCTCCATGCTCCGTAACAGCGCGAAGTCCAATTGGACACTGGAGGAACTCGGGTGGCAACTGGTGCTGCCCGGCGACTTCAAGCAGTGGGATGGTTTGCTGGGATGGTTCATCGAGTTTATCAAACAGCACCAATCCCATCTCGCTGACAGCTACATCCGGCGCTGGCATCGTGCAGCGCTTGAGAAAGTACATGCCGTCCAACCCGTCATTCCAGCTTACCCGCAAACGGCGGCGCTTCGCTTACCGTTTGCGGGCCGCTGAATTCTGGCGTTGGGGATGCGCCGGGACAAACCGGCAAGGTGTGAAGGAGTGAAAGTCTCCGACAGTGAAGGTTTAGCCAACCACACTGGCCCCGAGTCATGCGTTGTAGTCGGTGACGGCTGCGGCGAAGCGTTGACAGGGGAACGTGCAGGCAGGGTATTGAGCCCCGAAATCAAAGTTCTTTCTGGGTGCCGACGCGCTCCTAACACGCGGAAGGCAATACGGCATACGCCGACAAGGCGAGGCGTAGGCCGGCTCGGCGGGGTCGAAGACCCCAGGCATGCACGGAAACATCTGGCACGGGACCCGGGAGGCGCCACCCTTGGCCTTGGAGAACCCAAGGTCCGCACGGAGAACCCAAGAGGGTACGGCCGTGATGCACGAGGGTGGCGAGTCGGACAGTTCCATAGTACCTGAGAAGCAACCGAACAACGTGGAGGCATGAGCCATGACGGTCGGCTATGGTGAGCCCTACACGGGCACGCAGGCGGAAACGCCGGAGACAGCCCAACCAGGCGCTGGAGCGCATCGCCGACAGCGGGCCCGCACGGTTCTTGACTAGTCGGTCTAGAACGTGTACAGTGACGCTATCCGTGACCAATCGACCCCGGTAAGGCTTGTGGCGAGACCGAGAGAGTTCGATCTGGAGGAGGTGCTCGACAAGGCCGTGGAGACGTTCTGGTCCAAGGGCTACGAAGCCACCTCGATCCAGGATCTGGTGGACAACATGGGGATCCATCGAGCCAGTCTGTATGTCGCCTTCGGAGACAAGCAACGGCTGTTTCTGTCGGTCCTGGATCGATACCGTCAAATGGTGGTGAGGAAGCTGCTCGACATCCTCGACTCTTGCCCTTCCGGCAAGGCCGCCATCCGGCAGTTCTTCGCGACCGTGGTGGAGCATGTCGTCACCGGCGGGCCGCTGCGCGGGTGCCTGATCACCAATTCGGCGGTAGAGCGGGGACTGTCCGATCCGGCAACGGCGAAGAAGGTGAGCCTATGCCTCACCCAGCTCGAGGACGGTTTCTACGCGACCTTGCTGCGTGCTCAGCGTGGCGGTGAGCTGGACCAACGGCGTGACCTGCGCGCGCTCGCCCGGTACCTCACCAGCAGCCTGCAAGGGCTCCTGGTCATCGGGAAGATCCAGACCGACCGTGCGGCCCTGGAAGACGTCGTCGAGGTCACGCTCCGGGCATTGGATTAGTTTACTTCTGGAGCGGTACACAGTGCTCACAACCTGAATAATTCTAGGAGGGTGTCATGTCCGATGTGAAACTAGTCGTGATATATCCGCGTCCCAAAGATATCGAGGTGTTCGAGAAGCTCTATCAGGAAGAGCACGTCCCGATGGCGGTAGAGAAGCTCTCGGGAAAAACGAAGCTCATAGCGACCAAGGTGATGGCAACCCCGGATGGGGCACCCCCGCCCTTCTATCGGATCGCCGAGGTGTATTTTCCGTCGCTCGAGGCATTACAGGCATGTGCGCAGTCCGACGGCGGCAAAGAGACGGTCGCCCACGCCGTCAAGATCTCGAGCGGGGGCGCCCCGGTGTTTCTGGTCGCCGAAGAGCAGACGTTTACTTTTGGCGGCAGTTCCCTGCTGGGCCGGCTGAAAACGCTGGTGTTCCCCTGATCTCCGACGCAGGTCAGCGCTTTTTGAATCCTTAACGCGTGCCGCTCGCAACCCACAGAACGATGATAGGAGGCGGTTATGGCTGGTGTCAAATTCATGGTCATGTATCCACGACCGCAGGATATCGATACGTTCGAGCACCTTTACCAGGACGAGGATGTACCGATCGGCGATGGGCTCTCGTCCGAATAGGTCGGCACCTTCGAGGGATTCGAGAAGCTCTATCAGGAGGAGCACGTGCCGATGATTTTGGAGAAGCTCGTCGGCAAGACACGGTTCGTAGCGACCAGGGTCCTGGGGACCTCGAACGGCACGCGGCCGCCGTTCTACCGTATCGCCGAGGTGCATTTCCCGTCACTCCAGGCTTTGCAGGCGTGCGCGCAGTCCGCCGGCGGCCGGGAGACCGTGGCCCATGCCGTCAAGATCTCCAGTGGCGGGACACCGCTTATCCTGTGGAACCTCGGGCTGAACGCACATATCTTGCGCGAGGCCCTATCGACGCACATCACGGTGGGCTTCGCGGTGGCTTTCGTGTATCTGGTGATCCTATGGCAGATCACCGAGCAGATGGGACCTTGACCTAGTCGAGCGCCGCGGGGACCGGGGTGCTAGGACCAGACTACGCTTACTATGGCACCGATCAGTTGGCCCCAGTCGCTCGACGCTCAGCGCGAGCAGCTCCGGCTGCCAGGGAGGGGCTTGACCTCTGTGCATCTGGCGACTATCTTATCGCCAGATCAACACGCTGTCAAGCCCTATGAAGAGACCGAACC
>JBQTJM010000360.1:0-2092 GCA_052387115.1 Gammaproteobacteria bacterium
GACAAGTTCGATCCGATCTGGGAGCCGCGCTACCTGGCCTCGCCCGGTGGTCTTGCCACGCCATTCGCGCTCGGGCACGTGGCCGCGCTCGTCAGCGGCGGCGTATCGGGCGTGGTGACGAAGTAGCTCCTGGGCAGGGCGAACGGTCAACGCGCGGGCGGTGAACTGGCAGTTTTACTCCGTCGCCAGGGACGCTATGGCCTTGTATAAGCCTTGGACCACCTCGGCCATGGCCGCATAGTTGACTTTCTCGGGCGTGTCCTGGGCGGTGTGGTAATAGGCATAGCGGTAAAAGGCGGTGTCGGTCACCATGAGGGCCGGATAGCCTTGGCGCTAGAACGACTGATGGTCGCTCCACGACACGCCGGGAACGAAAGAGAACGCGGCCACATGCTCGACGGGAAAATCCGAACCCGCCTGAAACGCGGCCACCGCTTGCTTGAGCATCCCTCGCGAGCGGAAGTTCGAGACGAAGGCGATGAAGTTGCCGCGGTCCGGATAGAAATACCGGAACAGCGGCGGATAGCGTTGGCTGCCGGGCCGATCGCTATAGGAGCCGAGCATCTCCAGCGACATCATCAGCCGGATGTCGTCGCCCCGTTCACGGGCCGCTTCGGCGTAGACCATGCTGCCCATCGGTTGGCAGAGCCTCGGCTCAAACCCCCAATAGTCGGCAAAGGCGCGAAAGGTTCCGTTCCAGATCGCCTTGCCTTCACCGTTCGGCCGGCACACCGTGCGCGGGCGGTCATACAGATGCTCCCGGGTGCGACCCCCGAAGTGCTCAAAGGCCCGCTCGTGGGCTTCGAGAAACGGCGAGAGCCGCTCATTGGGCGTCGCCCAAAAGAAACTCCTCCGACTGAATCCGAGCGTCAGCACAAAGAAGTGAATGACACATCCCCCCGAGCGAAACTCCACCTTCGCTTCCCCCCAGTCGATCTGGCTCTGCTGCCCCGGCGGGGTCTCAAATCGACACTGCGTCACCTCGGCCGCCGCCGCGAACACCCGTAACGGCGCTACAAAACGCTTTACCGTGTCGTAACTGCCCCGAAACCCTCGGCTCGCCCGCAACTCCTGATAGAGGACCCGCGCCGAGTAGCACACCTCCGGCGCCCGCGCCCGCAGAAACCCTTCGTGCTCGGCAAGCAGTCTCTCCTCCCTCACCGCACGCCGATAAGGCTCCCACACGTGACCCCGTACACAGCGACGCACCGTCTTGCGATCCAGATCAAAGACCCGCGCAATCCTCGCTATCGAGCACCGCTCTTCATAAAACAACCGCCGGATCTCCTCCCATCGCGCCCTTCCGACCATGCCCTCATCCCCCGCTCGTTGAACTGGGGACGGCATAGTCACCATCGCATCACTCTCTGCAACTACCATCGTCTACCCTCCTGTCATCTAAGGAGGGTGGGGAATTTTCAATGCCCATAAGTGGGGATTTTTGCATGCCCCGTGACACGGCGTGTCACCGCTCGCGCAGGGCTCCCGATGGAGAGACCCGTCCATGACGCGTCTCTCCCGGCGCGGGCCATTTACCGAGAATCGGACCGGACAGGGCTCTGTCCCCGGCCATCCGCGACCTTCCTCCTCATTGACACCAGGGAGGGGTCGCTCCGCAATAGTCTATGAGGAGCTCGGCCTCCAGCGAACAGCCTTTAATGGCCTCAAATGCGGCCTCGTGCTCGATCGCAAACGTGGTGCATCGATCGAATATCCAATCTCGCTTGCAGTCTATGGTGCGTGGGTCTTCCCGCGCCCCACGGCATGTGGGGTCCTCCGCTTGCGGTAGGCGGGTGGGTGGATCGGCTGCGTTCAAGCGCAACACGGCCGCCAGCGCGCCGACGGCAGCAAGCCCCATGTGTTTAGGTATGATAAAACTTCTCCTATTCCGCGCCATCGTCAAACCCGGCGACGTTGTGGGATGTTCCGCGCCATCGAACCAAGCTATAGAGCGCACACTATGAAACGGGACCGATCATAATCACAGTACCTAGCTTTACACAGGCGTGCGAAACTGCCCTTCCTGTTTTCAGGAAGGGATCGCTTTTCGATGGATAAAGGCGTTGAGCCTTTGGGTTTAATGAAGCGTAGC
>JBQTJM010000361.1:0-2897 GCA_052387115.1 Gammaproteobacteria bacterium
CGGGGTGGTGTTCCGGCGCCTCTGTACGCGGGAGCCCTGGCTGCCGCCGTGGCGCGAGCTGGTCGCCGTCTACCGCCGCCGCGAGGCGCGCGGCGAGCTGCGCGGCGGGCGCTTCGTCGCCCTGGCCACGGGGGAGCAGTTCGCGCTCCCCGAGGCGGTCGGACTCCTGCGCGAGGTGCGCCGCCGCGCCAAGTCCCTGGAACTGGTGTCGTTGTCCGCTGCCGATCCTCTCAACCTGGCCGGCATCGTCACCCCCGGGGCGACGGTGCCCCGCGGATCGGGTCGCGTCCTTTATCTCGATGGCGTCCCCATCGGATCGCAATCCGGACGCGAGGTCCACATGAGCGAGGACCTCGACCGCGCCGCCTGGGAAGCCCGCAAGGCGCTGCTGCGGCGAGGCGTCGGGGCCAGCCGGCTCCTCCTCGTGGCCGCAGACGGGACGACGACCCCGTAGGGCGTGCAGCGCTCCATTCTCCACAATGAGCCGGGCTCATCGGACCGGTGTTGCGAATCTTCTTGGAGACCGTGGAGGATTCGCTCAAAGCCGCCAGTCCCGGCGCACTCGGGGAGGCCCGCTTCGGGGCGGTGACCTTAGTCCATCGGTTCGGCTCCGCGCTCGATCATGCGCATCCTCGCCTACCTCGGCGAGCCCACAAAGGCACCGCACATCGCCCCGCCCCCTGGGAGGAGGACTTCGAGCCCCGCCAAAGCACTGACTCTCAGGAACGCGTAACGTCGGAAAGCCAGGGCCAGGGATGGGCCCTGGTGGCGCGCCGAGAACGCAACGACAGGCGTCGCCGGCCAATCCAGGGATGGGTGCTTTACGCGCCCACCCGAGTTCTTTTCCCTCCTGTTCCTGCCGGTCGCCGCACCTCGACTCGCACAGGCGCCTCGCGTCCAGCCACGGACACCACCCCCAAGACTCACCCTTGAGCCCCACCAACCACCGGGGCCTCCCCGACTGAGCGCGCTTCCCTCCGCAGCCAGATCACTTCCGACCGCCAAATCACCGCCCAGCCCGTCCGACCAAGCATTCTCCATTGCAAACCCGCGTTGAATCTCCTATCGTCTATCGTCGCACGCCATGACCGACACGCCGAGCCACCTACCACCCGTCCATCCCGGCCCCAGCGCCTTACAATCCCCAAGGCTCATAGCTCTCGTCCAGCGGTTCAGTTCACAGTTCGTATCTACCATGCTGCCGCACACCAGATAAGATACTATTCGTTAGCCGTACGAGAAGAAGGGGCGACTACCGGTTGTGAGCGGAATCGATGGCTCTCGTCGGCTGAAGCCAACGCCCCGCGTGAGGGGCGCGGCGCTTTTTGCCACGGCCGCTCTCGAAGTGGTTGTTACGCAATTGCATCAGCCACTGTCAATTCGTAAAAGTCGTAGTACTCTGTAAGGGTCGACAAGCACTTCCCAACTGCTTATGCGCATCATTTGCTCCTACCTTCTGCAAGGCTTGTTCAGCTTCCTGAGTCCTCGCATTAAGCTTGAAGACGTAATGTCGCCGCCGAGGCTTGATAGTTTTGTTTGACGGTCGCCCAGTGGTGGGATCGGAGCCCGCAGATTGGGGTGGGCCTGCGAACCCCAACCTTCAACGCGATCCGAGGATGTTGGGGTTCCCTGCGGTCACCCCAACCTACAACTACTACTGGCTGGTCATTGACTATCTCACCTCTACCACTCGCGTCCCACTCTGGAGAGCAGCGACAAGCTGCGGTAGCAAGGTGTCGAAAGCCGACAACAAGTCCTGTTTACGGCAGTTCCTCAGGCGCACCCAAATAAACTGCGCACCCGCGTTCGGTCGGTTGGCCATATAAAGAAAATCCTCGTCCTTACTGATGAGCACGAAACTCTCCGCCACAACCCGATGCCAAATCGTGGCGTCGTCAGATTCGTCCAGACCCAAATCCAGGACATGCCGACACTCGTGTCCTTGTGCGTTCAAGTGCCGGGCCAGCGCCGCCGGTAACTGGTTGTCCACCAGAAATTTCACGCGACCTGAAGGACAACATGGTCGGTCTGACGCGCGGCGTACTCCAATGCGGCAAGGATGTCTTCCCGTTCGAGAAACGGATAGTCAGCCAAGATTTCGTCGTAGGAGGCACCTGCACTCAGTAGCTCCAGAATATCGCTTACACGGATGCGCTTACCGCGAATGCAGGGACGTCCCCCGCACTTGCCGGGTTCTATGGTGATGCGCTCAAAAAGCTTGGTGCTCATGGGTTGATCCCCAGGTGATTAACAACCGGAATTTAGAAAGGCCTTTTCCTTCAAAAGGGACTGTGCACGTATTGGCACGTTTGAGTCGGCGAAAACCCGTCGATCTCTTGCGCCGCGATTTTATTCCGGGTGTTCTGGAACATCGTCCGAGCTTCTCCGGCCCCGGGCAAGGAGTGGCTGTAGCGGAAGGCGAAATACGTGGATACGATGCGCGGGATCCACGACACCCACCCTGGCGAGAATGTCCCCGATCACGCGATTGGCGAAAACGCTCCCCGCCCTGTGCATGGTAATAAAGATCACGCTCTTCTCGTTCGAGTCGGTCGGCGGCAGCTCATCACCGGTCACCAAGGTCTACCGTCCTCTTCGATGTTTTTCATGGGATGCTTTTCATCAATGGTGGGGTTCAGCGCCCTGGCCCGTTCTCCGGGCATGCCGGTCGGGCAGTCGAATCTCTTCCTATCGAATGCTCATCTCTCCGTTCCGGCCCCACACCGATTCTTTCACCCCGCTCCCTTGATTTCAACCCCCGCGGATGGTTAACGAAATTCGGACTAGCTTGCGAGCGATCGACGACTTCCACCCGGCCATCCGGAACTGGTTTTCCGGCCGGTTCGCGGCGCCGACGCCATGCCAGATAGAGGCCTGGCCCGCGATCCTGGAAGGTC
>JBQTJM010000362.1:0-32326 GCA_052387115.1 Gammaproteobacteria bacterium
GAAAACCCGCCTTGGCCATGTCGGGGACGCGCAGGTGGCCGGAGGCGAAGGCGAGCGCGTTCGGTGGCGTGCCCATGGGCATCATGAAGGCATAGCTCGCGGCGAGCGCGGTGGGGAAGATCAGGAGATAGGGGTGGACCCCGAGATCGACCGCCGCGGCCGCGACGATCGGTAGAAAGATGTTGACGACGGCGGTGTTGCTGCCGAACTCCGTGGTGAACACGACGATCGCGGTGACGATGCCGACCACGGCCAGCACCGGGAGCCCCGAGAGCGCCTCGAACCCCGCGCCGATGTAGCGATCGACACCGTTGGCCCCGAACGCCGCCGCGAGCGTGAGCCCGCCGCCCAAGAGGATCAGGACGCCCCACGGCAGGCGTGCGGTGTCCTTCCATTCGAGCAGAAACGTGCGGCTACGCAAGTCCACCGGGATGGTGAACAGCAAAAGGGCGGCGATCATCGCGATCCCCGCATCCGTCAGGAGATGCTCCGCCGGCGCCCCCGCGGGTCTATCGACCAGGCCGAGCAACCCGGCGAGCGGCTGCCGCAACACCCAGGCAAGCGCGGCCAGGAGAAACACGACGCCGGTCAGCGCCTCGCCGCGGGACAGGGGACCGAGGGCCCGTAGCTCCTCCTGGATCAGCGCCCGCGCCCCGGAAACGGGCGCCCCCGGACACGGAAACACGAGCTTGACGAGGCAAAGCCACGCGAGCGGCAGAAACACGATCAGGATCGGCAGGCCGATCTTGGACCATTCCAAGAAGCCGATCTCGACCCCATAGCGGCGCTCGATGAAGCCCATCGCCACAGCATTGGGCGGGGTCCCGATGACCGTTCCGATCCCCCCGATGGTCGCCGCGTAGGCGATGCCAAGCATCATGCACTTCGCGAAGTTGGGGCCCGACTGCCCTCGACCGCTCGCGAATTGCACCAGGCTCATCCCGATCGGCAGCATCATGACGGCCGTCGCGGTGTTCGAGACCCACATGCTGATCGCCGCCGTGGCCAACATGATGCCGCCGACGAGCTGCGCCGGCCGGGTCCCGACCCCCAGCATCGTCAGGAGGGCGAGCCGCCGGTGCAGACCCCAGCGCTCCATGGCGGCGCCCAGCATCACCCCGCCGAGGAACAGGAAGATCACCGGATCGGCATAGGGCGCCGCGCTCGCCTTCATGTCGGCGATCCCGAGGAGCGGGAACACGGCGAGCGGGAGGAGCGCCGTGGCCTCGATCGGCAGGGCCTCCGAGATCCACCAGACCGCCATCCAGGCGGCCGCGGCTAAGGTCCTGCGCCCGGCCTCCGAGAGCCCGTCCGCTTCCGGCAACAGCGCATACAACCCGAGCGCCGCGAAAGGGCCGGCGGCGAGTCCCAGCCAGCGCCCCGTCACAGCCAGCGATTGACCTTGAGGAACACCAAGAGTCCGCCCGTGATCACCAGAGCAAGCAACCAGAAAAACAGATAGCCATATTCCCACTCGAGCTCGGGCAGGATCCGGAAGTTCATCCCGTACACACCGCACAGGAACGTGAGGGGCAGAAAGATGGCGCTCAGCACGGTGAGCCGGTTGACGATCCGGCTGGTGCGGTAGCTCACCATACTGAGGTAGAGGTTCAGGGCCTCGGCGAGGATCTCGCGCTCGGTGGAGAGATCATTGCCCAACCGTTCCAGGGTCCCCACCATATTGCTCAGATACGGCTGCGTGGAGGGATTGACGAATCTCGACCGCCGCAAGGCCAGCTCCTGGAGCACCGCGCGGTCTTCCAAGACATTCTTGCGCACCGTGAGGAGATCGTGGGTGACCTCGGAAACACGGTGAAAGATCGTGTCGTCCAGCTCGCCCAGGATCGAGCTCTGGATCCGCTCGACCTCGTCCTCCAACATGACCAGTGCCTTGCGGTAGCTCTCGATCAATCGATCCCACAGCTCGAACACCAGAAACCCCAGGCTCTCGGCGAAGGTCGTGAAAAATTGGCGATAATTCTGCCGCACCTGGTCGAGAAACTCGACAGGACCGCGATGCAAGGTCACGATGAAGCGATCGCCGATGATCAGATCGACGAGCGCGACGTGCAGTCGTCCGTCGGTGAAATGTGGGCCCGTCAGGGCCGTATGCAGGCATTCGTCGTAGACGTCGTAGCGGCCGCCGCGCCCGTGCATGACGGCCTCTTCGATGGCGAGGTCATTGACCTCGAGCAGGCGCAGGGCCCGCTCGGCGGTCCCGACGTCATCGACGTCGAGGTCGATCCAGCAGCACAGACCCCGGGCGCAGGCGGCGCCGGCCTCCTCGATCCCGATGGCACGTTCGCACCGGTTCTCGAAGTCGAGCTCTATGACGGTGATCGCTGTCATCTCCGCGTCCGAAACCGTGTCGCAAAAAGGGGGTCCGCATGCGGTACGGACCGTCGAGCGGTGTTCCCGGAGGGCCGCCGAGGGCCGTCATGCGGTGAATGATCGACGCGCGTACTTCCATATACAGCGGGCCATATACAGCGGGCCATCAGCCCCGGCCGCGGCGGAAGAGGGACTCCAGCAGGCTCTCGAACAGGCCCTGCGCGTCTTCCTCGTCCTCGTCTCGGAGCGGGATATCCCGGTAGGCCTCGCGCAGGAAACCCTGCAGCGTCTCGCGGGCGGTGGGTTCGGGGAGGGCGGCGATGGGGTCCTCGGGCAGGTGGGGCAGCATCCAACTGAGGTCCAGGTGGCGGGAGAGGATCTGGGCGCGCCAGTAGCGCTCGTCGCCGAGCAGGAGATCTCGCGCCGCGATGATACGCTCGAAGCGTTCTGAGAACGCGCGCGGGGGATAGCGCCGCGCCAGGCGCTCGAAGGCCTTGAGGACCTCGTCACGCCCGGCCTCCGTGCGCTCGCGGAGGCCGAGTACGGCGAGCGCCTCGTCACGGGCCGAGGTCATCGAATAGCTCCCCCTGTTGGATCGTTCTCCTGGGCTGGATCGTTTTCCTGGGTTTGATCGGTTTCTTGGGTGGGATGGATCTCCGGGGTCCGTCGGCGTTCACGGGAGTGGCGGTCCATCCGCCGGGCGAGCGCCGCCGCTCTACGGGGATGCCGAGACGCCGCAGCAGACGTTGGTGGGCGGCGCCGCCCAGGGTGGGCGACGGCAACCGGCCGAGCAGGCGTTTCAGGGCCGGCCGGAGCTTGCGAAACCCCCGCTCAGGAAGGGCCTCGGATAATGCCTCCAGGCGCTGCCAGCCGTCGGCGCGCGTGAACCAGCGCTCGGGGTGGCGCTCCAGGAACTCGATGACGAGCCCCTCGGCGGGGGGCAGTTCCCGGCACAAGGTCGCCGCATAGCCCGCGAGCTGGATGAAGGCCGCGTAGGACAAAACCGGCAGGGGTGTGCCCTGCCAGGCTGCGGTGAGCGCCCCGACGAACACCAGCTCGCGTTCGACCGCCGCGCCGTGCGAGAGCGCCTCGTACACGGCCTCGAGGTAGGCGGCGAGCCCCTCCAACGCGGCACGGCAGGCCTCCGGGGTCGAGACCGCGCGCAGCCGGCGGCGCGTGAGCGCAAGGAGACATTGTTTCTGCTGTTCCCTGGCGAGGGGGGTGTACAGGATCGCGCGCGCCCGGTCCTCCCCCGACACGGAGCGCCAGTAGTCGGCGCACTCGGCGAAGAGCTCCGGCTCGACATGAGACGAAACACGTGCGCTCGGATCGCGAGGCCCGTCGATCGCGATCCTCTCCCGGTGCAGCAACGCCCCCGTGACGTAGAGGCACTGGAGGCGATGGTCCTCCGGATGGCGCCCAAGCAGGGCCTGTGATAGGCGCAGGTTGGCCTTGAAGATCTTGAGGGTGCGGCACGCCTCGGCATAGTAGTCCAGCACGATCGGATCGAGAACCGGCGGGAGGTGGCGCCCTTCCGGCGGTACCCCCCGGCCGAGCAGGCCGAAGAGCCCCTCGAAGGCGTCGGTGAGATCGC
Organism: Gammaproteobacteria bacterium; assembly: GCA_052387115.1. Taxonomy (GTDB): domain Bacteria; phylum Pseudomonadota; class Gammaproteobacteria; order JACCXJ01; family JACCXJ01; genus JACCXJ01. The sequence goes on from JBQTJM010000362.1 coordinate 3,926, forward strand.
GGCGCTCCCCTACAGAGAAATCCATCGGGACGTGCTTGGCACGGGCCTCCAGGAGCCGGGTGCGGGCGATCTCGTAGCGCAGGCGGTGCTCGAAACCGAGCGCCTCGTGATCGATCCGCTGTGCCAGGAAGCCGAGCCACTCCTCGCATTGTCGATCGGGACGGATCGCCTGGAGGCGCCGCTCGACCTCGGCGGGCGGGTGGCAGAGGGCCGCGATCGGCGCCCCGTAGAGCGCTTCGAGGAGCTCGGGATGCTCCCAGAGCCAAGCCGAACCCCGTAACCGGACGTGGCGGCGCAGCACCTCGCGCAAGAGCATGCGGCTGGACGCCCAGAAGCCCGCCTCGGTGTGCGCCCGTACATGGGTGCGGAGGAACGTCTCGGCGTCGCGGGCGAGCTGCGTCTCCCTTGGGACCGCCGGTTTGCGGCCGCGCCCGGCCGGCAGGAGAGAGCAAAGTGCGGTATTCAGGAGATCGCACAGGGCGCGTGCGGTCTTGGGGTTACCGGTGAGCCGCCCCACCTGCTCCCGAATCGCCTTGAGGGCCGCGGCCCGATCCTCTTTCGGTGCCTCCAGGCCGGCGTGCAAGCGCCAGAAGGCGAGGGCCAGCCGGCCGGCTTGATCGAGCCCCGCGCTCGGATCCGGCCCCGGCTCCGGGGCGCTCGGGCCATAGAGCTCGGGGTCGTTGCTTCGGCACAAGGTCCAGATCCGATCGAAGACCGGCTCCGCATGGAGGTCCTGGAAGTGCTGGCGCAGCGGGCGCAGCTCATCACAGCGAAGATCCCAGGGCTGGCCCTGGTAGAGGAAGCCCTCGAGCTCGAACACCAGCCGCGCCCACACGCCGCCCAGAAAGTCCCCGGCCTCCCGGATCTCGCCCCGAAGATCTTCGCCGATCCGGCCCTCCCGGGCGAAGAGCGCGCGGCAGTCCTCGATCAAGGCCCCCATCGCCTCCCGGCGGATCTCGGCGGCATCCGGCTGTGACGCGACGCGATGCGGAACGCCGGCGCGCTTCTGTTTGTGGCGCTCGCCCCGCTTCTGGCGGCGCTTCTGCCGTTCGCGGTCCTTCTGGGACATCGGTTCCTAGACCGCGCTCAGCCGTTCCTCCTCCTCGCCGCCAGTGTCGAGCCAGGCGTAGAGCGCCTCCTCCAGCCCATCGAGCCGCTCGTCGTCGCCCGCCGTCAACTGCTGTCGGTAGCTTGCGAGCAGCTCGCGGACCTCGGGGTGGGTCTCTTCGGGGCCCTCGGCCAGCCGCCGCTCGACGCGCTCGATGAGGAAGTTGAGCACCCCGGCGGCCTCGCCGGCCGATCCATCGCCGTCCTCGGCCCCCTCGTCCACCGTGACCGGGCGACGGCGCAGCGCGGGCTCGGAGTTGCCGGCCGCGGAGCGGTTGAGATCCATAGTGTAACGCTTCAAGGCCCCGCTCTTTTCGGAGACCGAGACCCGTATGAGGCCGTTGCGGTCATATTCGAAACCGATCTGGACCGGGGATGCGGCGGGCATCGGGGGCAAGGGGACGAAGAAGGCGCCTACGTGGACGTTGTCGCGGGTGTTGTGGGACTCGCCCTGATAGACGGCCACCTCGATCACCTCCTGTTCGTCGACGGAGGTGTAGAACTCCTCGACGAAGCGGGCCGGGAGGCGCGTGTTCTTGCGGATGATGGGCACGAAGGTCAAGGGATGACGGTCCAAAGCCCCCTCCGCCGGGCCGTCCTCATGGAAGAGGCCGCGCGCGAAGAGCGCCGCGGCACTGCGCTTGTCCTCCTCACCCAGGGCCGCCACCCCGAGGGCGTGCGGCGCGATGTCGACGACTACCTGCGAGCAGGAGAGTCCGGCATCCAGCGCGGCCTCTGCGGCCGCCCCGAGGGCCACGGACAGATCCACGTCCACGTAGGCCTCGGGCTCGATTCCTATGGTTTGGGCCACGAGCTCCTGGACCCTGGGGATGCGAGTCGAGCCGCCCACGAGCAGCACGCGCTCGATGTTCGCCGCCGTGATCCGGGCCTCCTCCAGGGCCTGGCGGGCCTTGGCGAGGGTCGATTCGAGGTAGTCCTCGATCAGGGTGTTGAACGCCCCGCGGGTGAGCGCGGTCCCGAGATCGAGGTGCCGGCCGCCGATCTCGAAGTGGTCGTGGATCGGGGCCTCGACCTCGGTGGAGAGCCGGATCTTGGCCTGCTCGGCGAGGTGCCGCAGGCGCGCCATGGCCAGCGGGTCCGCGGATGGATCGATCCCGTGCCGATCGCGGATCCCGTCGACCAGGTGCAAGACGATGCGGTGGTCGAAGTCGTCCCCCCCGAGGAAGGTGTTCCCGCATGAGGCCAGGACCTCCTTGCAGGACCCCGATACCGCCAGGATCGAGCAGTCGAAAGTGCCCCCGCCGAGGTCATAGACGAGCCAGCGCTCCTCGGTCGCTTCCCCGGCGCCGTCGGCACGGTAGGCGAGCGCCGCGGCCGTCGGCTCGTTGATGATGCGCGTCACCGTGAGGCCGCAGAGCTCCCCGGCCGCCACGGTGGCGCGCCGCTGCGGCTCGTTGAACCACGCCGGGACGGTGATCACCACCTCGCGGATCGCCTCCCCGATCGCCGCCTCGGCCCGTGCCTTGAGGTAGGCCAGGATCTTGGCGGACACCTGGACCGGGGTGAGATCCTCCCCGCCGAGACGTACGCGGTGGTGCTCCTCGCCCATATGGCGTTTGATCGAGCGCACCGCGTTGTGCGGTTCCAACATGGCGTGGTTGGCGGCGCGCCGCCCGCACAGCCACTCGCGTCCGTCGAAGGCCACCACCGACGGCAAGGTGGGCTGGCCATCGATGGGGATGACTTCCAGCACACCCGCGCCCGTGAAGCGCGCGATGCAGCTGTTGGTGGTGCCGAGATCGATGCCGTAGGCCGCTCGTTTCATGATAGATCTCCCCCTGGTGGTGGTCCCATCGATGATTCTGCTCGGGGTGGTTCCGCCGCGGGTGGCGCTGCCCCGCTGTCACACCTGGGGCCGGCCACGACCACGACGGCCGGCCGCACCGCGCTCCCATTCGGCCGGAGATAACCCTGCTCGAGGATATGGCGGATCCGATAAGACGTCGCGCCGGGATCGGGCAGGACCTCCGCGATGCGCAGGTGCACGCCCTCGGGTGTCGCCCCGACCATCGCCACCGCCCGCCAGCCGGCGGCCGACAACAGGGTCTCGTGGATGGCGCGGAGCGACTCGCCGGCCGCCTCCGGGAGGCCCGGTACGCGCAGGGACCATTTCAATCGATCGAGACAGCGCAACCACGTGTCCTCGTCGATCGCGACCTCGCGCGCGCCGCGCAGGGTGAGCCGCATCACGTTCTGATCGAGATCCTGCAGGCGCGCCGCGACCCCCTGCAACTGCTCGCCGTGCTGCTCGTGCGCGAGGCTCAACCGGCGCAGCCCGCGCTGGAGCTTGGCGAATTCATCTATGATTTTGGCATCGACGATCCTGGCCTCGGTCGGGTCCGGCCCGGCCGGTGTCGCCGTGTCCTCTTCCAAACGCCTTTCCCGAAAGCCCAGCCACGCCGCGAATCGCGACCAGAAACCGCTCGCCGGCGAGGGCGTCGCGGAGGCGGGGCCCTCGGACACGGCCAGCAGGGTGGAGACCGGGACTTCGAGACAGGCGGTACCGCCCGAGACCGTCGGCCCCGACGCCGATCCGGCCGGTCCCGGTTCTACCGACACCGCCCGTCGCCCCGATCGTTCGCGCACCGGTCGCCATCCACCGGCAAAGACCCCCCGCGCGCCCCAAGCGCACGACCGGAAACCGCGTATGCTGGTGCCTTCCCCATTTCCCCCATCGGCGTGGCCGATACCCACCCTCGCTCGCTCAGACACAATATATAGCGTTCCCGAGCCCATTGCAACCACTAATCGTGGGACCCGGGTCGGCTCGGACCCGGCACATCGAGGCCGTGGCGGCGCCGGATCCGAGAGCCGTGCGGGAGCCTTGCCATGCGCCCCAGGCACCCCTGCCGACACCCCTCCGTGGCTTGCCGCCCCCGGCCTCTCGCCCATCACGGCGAAAGGAGTGCCGCTTCGTAGGCATTAGACCGCCACTCCCTCCAGCGCGCCCTGGCGCGGCTTCGCGAGAATCAGGCCCTGCGTGAGCACGATCGGCCAGATGATCTCTTGGTGATGAATGTCGGCGAACTTCGCGACGTAAGAAGTGACCTCTTCCATCTTGCAGGGATGCTCGTCCGGAAACTCCCACATATGCAGCAGCTCGGCGCACTTGCGCGTGATGCGATAGAGCCAGGTCGTGGTCGGAAAGGTAATGAGCACCAGCCCGTTGGGGTCGACGCACTCGAAATGCGCCTGGATCGCCTTGCGCGTTCCCTCTTCCGAGAAATGCTCGATGAGGCCGATGCTGAAGCAGATGTCGGCCTTCTGCGGCGGCGCCTTCATGGCCAGGACGTCGCCTTCGATCAGCTCGACGGGTCCGGCGGAAGGATACGTCTCATGAAACTTCTTCAAGCCCAGCGGGTTCTTGTCGACGATGAGATACTTTCGAGGGCGCAGCGTTTCGGCGACCGCGCCGTAGACGCAGCTGTTTCCGCCGCCCAACTCGAGAATGGTGGGTTCGCGCAGCTCGGAGCCGTACTTCTGAAAGGCGTCGAGAATGCGGCGGGTCGTGATCTTGCGCGTGACCGACGAAGCTTTGAACGGCTTGCGGTAGTACGCGTCCCAGTCGGTGGCCTCGTCCTGTTTGGCGATGCCGCGGGCTGGAAAGATGATCCACCGCTGCGTGGCGAAGCTCAGAATGAACAGCGACGTTTCGACCAGGATTTTCGCGAGGTAGATATTGAAGTCGAGCCTGCGCACGAGCACGCTGATCGCCGAGTTCGAGAGAAACAGAAAGAACGCGACGAGCAAGACGTAACGGGCGAGCTCGGGCAGCATGCGGCCTCGCGACTTGAATACCACGCGCTTGGCCACGGCGAAGTTGAACGTGCCGGCCACGACGCGGCTTGCGATCAACGCGGCGAGAACGTCGCCGCCCAACCCGTGCGCGAGCGCGAAGACGATGAAGTCGATGACCGCGGTCGCGATCGACGCGAACGCGAAGCGAATGAACACGAAGTAGATGCGAATCGAATCGAGCAGCGGGTTGAAGTGCGAGCTCGCGTTGTGATCGATGTAGATCGTCGGAATCTTGTGCTCGCGGATCTTGATGCCGTTGCGGATCGAGAGCAGTAGCATGTGGGTCTCGAAGTCGTAGCCGGTGGTCGAAACGCGCATCATGATCTTCATGAGCGTCGCCGGGATGCCACGCAGGCCCGTCTGCGTGTCCGAGAGCGCGACGCCCGTCAGCGCGGCGAACACTTTTTTGGTGAGCTGGTTTCCGAAGCGGCTGCGCAGCGGCACGTCGTGCTGCAAGCCGAGCTCGCGGCAACCCATGATGAGGTTTGACTGGTCGGCGCGCAGAAGCTCGCCGATCGTTACCGCGTCTTCGGGCCGGTGCTGGCCGTCGGCGTCGACCGTCACGACGCCGACGAGATCTTCGAAGCGCGCGAGAGCCGCGTTGAAGCCGGTCTTCAGCGCCGCGCCCTTACCGAGTTTCACTGCATGGACCAGCAGCGTGACGTCGGGAATGGCCTGCACCGCGTCGAAAACGGGCGCGCAAGCCGGGCGGCTGCCGTCATTCACGACGAAGATCGAAGCGTCGGTCAGGCCGCGCAGGCCCTTCACGACGCCGACGAGGTCCTTTGACGGCTGATACGCCGGGATCAAAAAGACGATCGAATTCATATGATTTTCGGAAGATAACGGGATTTAGGGCAACATACAACCGCGAAGCAACCCAGAGTAATTCAAGCGTGAGCGATGCAGCAGGCCTGAAGCCATCCACTTGCCTTCCAACGCGCGCCCGACCCGACATGCGGTGATGTTCATGTCCAGGAAAGCCGGCGCCAGCGGGCGGCATGCGCTAGACTCTGGATATGCCGCAGGGGATGGCCGACAGGCCCACGACGTTCTGGCCCACCCGATATTGGCACGCGCTCCCGGACGGCCGGGTTCAGTGCGACGTGTGCCCGCGCGCCTGCAAGCTCCACGAGGGGCAGGAAGGCTTATGCTTCGTGCGCGCGCGGCGCGAGGGGCGGATCGTGCTGACGACCTATGGGCGCTCCAGCGGTTACTGCATCGACCCGATCGAGAAAAAGCCCCTCAATCATTTTCTGCCGGGGACGCCGGTCTTGTCCTTCGGCACGGCCGGCTGCAACCTGGCCTGCAAGTTTTGTCAGAACTGGGACATCAGTAAATCCCGCGAGATCGATACCCTGGCCGACGAGGCCGGGCCGGAAGCCATCGCGGAGGCCGCCGTGCGGCTCGGCTGCCGCAGCGTGGCTTATACCTATAACGATCCGGTGATTTTTATGGAGTATGCTATCGATGTGGCGCGCGCCTGCCGCGCGCGTGGCGTCAAGTCGGTGGCCGTGACCGCGGGCTATATCTGCCCCGAGCCGCGCCGGGAGCTCTATCAGCACATGGACGCCGCCAACGTGGACCTCAAGGGCTTCACCGAGCGTTTCTATCACAAGGTCTGCGGCGGCCATCTCACGCCGGTTCTGGACACCTTGTGCTATCTCAAGCACGAGACCGAGGTCTGGTTCGAGATCACGACGCTGTTGATCCCCGGCGAGAACGATACCGATGAGGAACTGGATGCCATGACGCGCTGGGTGGTCGAGCATCTCGGTCCCGAGGTGCCCCTGCACTTCACGGCGTTTCACCCGGACTGGAAGATGTGGGATACGCCCCACACCCCGACGATGACCTTGACGCGCGCGAGACTCATCGCACTCGGGAACGGGGTGCGTTACGCCTACACCGGGAACGTACACGACCCGGCGGGGGCTAGCACGTATTGTCACGCCTGCGGCGCGCTGCTGGTCGGGCGCGACTGGTACGCGCTCTCCGACTGGAACCTCTGCGCGGACGGGCGCTGCTCGTCCTGCGGGACGCCCTGCGCCGGGGTGTTCGAGCAGAGGCCCGGTCAATGGGGGCCGAAACGCGTGCCGGTACGCCTTCGGGATCCTCTGCACTAGCTAGCTCCGATCGAGGCACCCCGACGATTACACCCGCACGGGGCGCCACCCGGCCGATAACGACACCCAGGGGCGCGTCGTCGCGAGCGCCCGGCCGGGGGAGGCAACGCGTCCAGTACAATAGCCCGATGCCGCATGCCGATCGCGCGGGCGTCATCGCGCCACCACCACTGATCTACGCTGCCGTGTTCGCGGTGGGTTACGCGATCGATCGCTCGTATCCCGTCTCGTTACGACCCGACGCCTCGACCGGTTGGCTGGGCTGGGCCATCTTCGCCGCCGGCCTCGGCGTCCTCGCCCTGGGCGGGGCCTATCTCAACCGCGCGGGTACGCCGGTGAACCCCTATCGCCCCAGCACCACGCTCGTGACCGCGGGACCCTATCGCTATTCCCGCAACCCCCTGTACCTGGCCCTCACGCTCGCCTACCTCGGGGCCGCCGTCGTGGTGAATACCGTATGGCCCGTTATGCTGTTGCCGGGATTGCTGTTGGTCATGCAGTGGGGCGTCATTTCTCGCGAAGAGCGTTACCTGGAACGGAGGTTCGGGGACGAGTATCGCCGCTACCAGGCCCGCGTGCGGCGCTGGCTGTAGCGGTCCATGGGAACGCTCGGGTGGATCATCACCTTCAGTGTGCTCGGCGGGCTCTTGAGCGCCGCCGCCGGCGGCGTGTTTCTGCTCCTCGGCGACGAGCGGCGCACCAGCCTCCTGCCGCATCTCATCAGCGTCGCGACCGGCACCCTGCTCGGCGCCGCGTTCCTGGGGCTCCTGCCCAAGGCCCTCGATAGCGTGGCCCGGGACGGCGCGCAATGGGTGACCCTGTCGGTCCTCGCCGGCCTCGTGTTCTTTTTCTTGCTCGAGAAAATGGTGATCTGGCGACACTGCCACGAGGAGCATTGCGAAGGTCACTCCGACAACCCCGGCGCCGATACGCGCGTCGCCGTCGGCACCTTGATCCTGGTCGGGGACGCGATCCACAATTTCGTCGATGGCGTGCTTATCGCCGCCGCGTTCCTGTCCGATGTGCGGCTCGGCATCGTGACGAGCCTCGCGGTCGCGGCCCATGAGATCCCGCAGGAGGTCGGCGATCTCGCCATCCTCCTGCACAGCGGCTATTCCCGCCGCCGGGCCTTCACCTATAACGTCGCCGTCAGCTTCGCCACGGTGGCCGGCGCGCTGTGCGCCTGGGTCGGGCTCTCGCAACTCGAAACCGCCCTGCCTTATGTCCTTGCGGTGGCCGCCTCCAGCTTCATCTACGTCGCGGTCGCCGACCTCATCCCCGGCCTGCACGCCCGCACCGAGCTCCGGGACTCGGTGCACCAGGTGTCGCTCATGGTCCTCGGGATCGGACTCGTGTACGGCCTGGACCGCGCGCTGCACTGAATCCCTGTGACCGTCAGGTAGGATAAACACCGCGTACCTTGTGCCTTTTCCGGAGCGTCCGGCAGCTGCACGCCATGGCTTCGTCCAAAGAAGGCCCTATATCGTCCTGCCTGCCGTGCAATGCTGTTATCTACGTCATACACTTGCATGGCCGCAAACAGGTGTTCGACCAGGGGACGTTCGCTGTCTCGTAATCCAACTTCTATTTCTGCCACGCTGATGACCGAGATCGCCGGCCAAGAAACGTCCGATTCGAGCCGCAAAAGAAAATCCTGCGCGTCGGGAACACCACGCAAGTGATCAATCAATACATCCGTGTCAATCAGGACCGTCATGACCAACGCTGGCTACGAGTCTCCCATTCGCTGCGTAACTGGCGTAAGTCGACACTGGGGTGGTCACGCCAAAGCCCATGGGTTGCCCTCAGGGCGTTCGCCAGGTCCCTTCCTTTGTCCCGCGATAGGTAGAAGCCTATGGCTTCGCGAATTATTTTGGTGACGGGCCTTCCCGTGCGTCTTGCTAACGCCGTTAAGGCCTCGCGCTCCTCTTCATCAAGATAGATCTGTGTCCTATGCATTTTTGACTACCGCTAAACGTTTTTGGGAAAGCTGGTGTTTATTATACAACCTTCCACAGGCCAGGTAGAGTGGAGAGAAACCCAACACCGTGAAAGCGATGGGTTTCAGCGCAAGGCGCTTCTACCCATCCTACGGGGCCTTCCTCTTCGTTCAAGTAGTCCTTTCATCCTCCACCTCTGGCACATCTCGATGCGTTGAGGAGGGGAGGAGTCCATACCATTAGCCTACCGTGCTAACCCGCCCTGCGACACCATCAAAGGCGGATTCCTCGCGCCCGGAACGCAGAACGCATCCCTCTCTATCGAAACCGCACATTAGGCCAGAAGGGGTGAGTCTCCCTGTCAATTATGGTTGTGTAGCTGAGTAGTTGCCGTTGCCTCGGCACTTCTACAAGGTCTATCGCCGACGTCCCAATTTGGCGCTCCACTTGAATTATCTATTGTATTATGTTCTCGAACCCCGTCCACTGTTCTACAGAAAGTTGCCGATGACGAGGTTGCGTACAGTAATAAGGCAGCTTCCGGTGCGGGCACGACCGTTTCGTTTCCATGATCGCTCTCATTACTGATCCCACTATCCGGTTCGCACGCTCCGATTCCTATTATTTGTCCGTTTAACAAACATGGCTCCTTAACGGTGCCGTCGATAGTCGCAAGCTTCAGATTGCCGTCCTCGTTGACGAGAGCCAAGGCCACGTAACGTCCAGCCTCAAGAAACTGTCTAAGCTCAGGCGCTACCGGCACGGTTTTACCATCTGAAATCAAACCCGAATCGCCCACAGGAAGAGGAACATCGGGTCTATCACCATCCGATGTAAAAAACAGATATAAGTGTGCCAGTAGCGACACCACTAAGCCTATGCAGATACCCGTAAACGTGTAACGCGCAATTGTTATTTCCGCTGCCATAAAAAATACCCCCTAGCTCCGATAACTGACACTCATAAGAGCGTCGCCTACGTCAGCCTAAAACGCGAGGATAGCTTGGAAGGACACCATGCGCTCCGGGACGAAAGGGGCTGGCGCGTTTTTATCCGCGTTTCGCAGATCAAAACCCTCAAAATTGAACTCGGTGTCTAACACATTAGTCACGCCGAAGGCTAACGTCCCGTAGCGCTTGGGTAACCGATAGCCCACCGCGACATCCACCAAAGCGAATTCGTCATTATCTTCCAATCCTTCCTCCACGTTTGAATCAAAAGGCGCTGACGTTATTCGCTCCACGCCTTGCTTGACGATAGTGGTTACCAGGCTGGCTGTCAACCCCGAAAAATGATGGAATGTCAGACTCAGCGGTACAGTATGAGTCGTCGTTCGTGGAGGCAGACCGTCGTCAAAGAACACTTCTCTAGTAGGGGAGTCGATAAGAGAGTCGCGATCGAATCGCTCATACTGGTATTCCAAACCTAATGAAAGATTAGCCGTAGGCGCCCAACCTATGTAGGCGCGATACGTTTCTTCATTCCAGTCTTGATCGGCAATCGCTGGTAAGTCTGGGTCCTCATCCTCTGCATCTAATATGGTAAGCATTCGGAGTTCTCTTCGAGAGGCCTCTAATCCACCGTACAAAACGGCTGAAAAAGAGTGATCTAACCCAATGCCGTAGCGCGTCGATCTCGTACCTGGGAAATCGTCGAAAAGTTGATTAAAACCCGCAACCTGAGTTGGTTCGATGGTTTGATCCGTTAGCAAGCTTCTCTTGAGGACCTTAAAGGCTGCTAGGCGAAAACTGGTCCGCGGCGATATGCTCCACAGCATGCCGAACTTGGGGTTCAGCTCATCGATGTCACTCAAGTCAGTTTCGCGAAGTTCGTCGTAGCTCAATCCGAGGGTCCATACGACTGAGGCGGGATAAGCGAGATAGGTATATAGATAGCCATTCCCATGGGTTGTTGCATCCCTCGATGCCACGTCTAGACTGTAATACCCGGCGCCAGCGATGGCACGCAGTCTAGGAGCAGAGAATAAGTACTGTGCTTCTGCGCTATAACCTTCACGCTGGTCAATTCTTGGTGAGTCCCTGCTTGCGTCGAAGCGGAAGTCTTCAGCGTCCAGATAGCTTACGGTAGCGATGATATCCGAGTGTGGAGCCAACGCCGTCCGAAGACCGATCCGATACGAATCCTCGTTTTCCTCGCGACGACATACGGCGTCCGATCTACACGGACCGAAGCGGTTATCAAGGCGCGGGCGTGGAAAAAATTCCAAGCTTATATTCCCCTGTTGCGACTCTCTATGCGTTAATTCTGCTAGCACGCTCAAGCTCGGTGATAAGCTTGCTTGAAAGAACCCTTGGTATAGATCTTGGGCTAAGTCGCTATTTTCGCGAAACCCGTCAGTCTCAAAATGGAACTGGCCGAGGCTGTAAGAGAACTGCTGCCAAAGTCCGGATTGGGTGATCTCATCCGCGACTGTATCGTGACTACCAAGAAAAGCCGAGGTCTGTAAGGCAAGACGGTTGCGGGCAAACAGGGGGTTGAATTCGTTAAATGCGGATGTGGACGGACCGCTGCCCTCAAGAATCAATAAATCGCTTTCAGTAAGGGAGGGCTGTACAGGGGTGATGTTAATGGGTTGGAGGAGCTGCGTCTGCAATAGCTCGCTCACACGGGCAACCTCATGGCGCGGTAAGGATGCGTAGCTATCCGCAAGCAAGCGATGTCCGGAATAATCCCGAGGGTCGGTGTTGACCGACTTCCAGCCTTGAACCAATGCGAGCTGTTCAAATCCTAAGTCGCTATAGATTCTGCCCAAGGCGGCGCTGCGTGCCGCGAGGTCCTGATCGAGTAAGAGCTTCGATCGATACACCGCACGGTTCTCGTTCAGCTCAATGGCCTTGGTTATGTCCTGAAGCGCCTCCACTGGCCGATTGGTGCTCTGTTTGTGGATGGCGTCGTAGAACCAGGGCGTCGGATCTTTGGGATCGAGGAGCTTCGCGTGTTCGTATTCGCTCGATGCAAGGCCGTCGCGCTTCTGCTCGTAGTAGGCCTTGCCGAGGTAGCTGCGGACCAGGGAGTTGTTGGGGTCCAGGGAGGCGGCGGTCTCGATCTCGCGGGTACCCTCGTCCAGGCGACCGTCGCGGATCTTCGCGAGCCCCATCCCGAGGCGCGGCAAGGGATCGGCCGGGTCGCCCTGGATGGCGCGCTCGAAGGCCGACTTGGCCTTATCGACCTCGATGCGAGTGAGATAGGCAAAGCCCAGCACGGTCTGCGTGCGGGCCAGGGCAGGGCTCAGGGTCTCGGCCTTTTGGGCGGCTTCGAGGGCGGCATCGAGATCGCCCCGGGACAACTCGAGCTCGGACACGCGCGCCCACAGGAGCGGGTCCTCGGGCGCCAACTCCACCGCGCGCTTGGCATGTTCGAGGGCCTTTTCGATCTCGAAGCGGCCCTGATGGGCATACGACAGCGCGGCCTGGGGGAGCGGGGAGTTCGGGTCCAAGCCGGCCCCCGATTCGGCCAGGCGCAAGGCCTCGTCCTTCTGGTCGCGCACCAGCGCGATGACCGAGCGCAGGGCGGAAGCCCCGCCCGACTTGGGATCGGCCCGCTCGGCCTCGGCGAGATCGGCCTCGGCCTTCGCGACCCGACCGACGCTCAACAGCAACCCGGCCCGCAGCAGCAGATAGCGCCCGTCGCGGTCCGCCGCCGGGACTCGCTCCAAGGCGGCGAAGGCCGCGGGGAGATCGTTGGCTCGATAGGCCGATAATGTCGCGCGCAGCGCCGGCGGATACGACTCGGGCCGCGGATCGACGAGTGGCGGATAGTACAAGGCCCATTCGACCGCCTCGCGTGGTTTCACCACCACGCGCCGTTCCGGGGCCTGACCCGGACGGGCGAGCGCCCCTTCCCCGCTCGCCACCTGCAATTGGCCCTGGGGGTTCCAATAACGCACCTGCCCTTCGAAGACCCACAGCTCGGCCCCGGCCTCCGAGACCCCGAGCACGAGCTCCGTGCCTTCGACGCCCGCGAATACGAAGGGCGTCTCGATCGTCAGGGCCTGCGGTACTCGGCTCAGGACATGCACCACGCCCTCGATGAGTTTCAACAAGAAGGATTTCTCCGGCGTGGGGGCTGGAAATATGAGGGTCGTCCCTTCGTCCAGGCGGATCGGGGTCTCGGCCTCATTGGCGAGTTGAACGGCGGCGCGCCCGAGTGCTCCGACGCGCACGCGGTCTCCGGGGCAGACGGTATCGTCGAGGCCTGCTGCTTGCGCGCGCGGCGCGCCCGAGCGCTCGACCACGACCGGCCCCTGTACGGAGATGATCCTGGCCACCCAAGGCTCGCAGCCCTGGGCGTGTACCCCGGTAGCGGTGCTAAGGAGCGCGCTCAAGATGGCTCCCCATAGGCCACGGCCCCCGTCGATGCGCACAATGCCTTTCCCCCTTCAGCATGGCGTCTAGTGAGTTGCTGATCACAGCATAACCCCCAGGCATCGCAAATACCAGGGCTCGCCGGCACGAGACACGGGATCACGATCGCGACCGTTGCCCGGCTACCCTGCTGTTTAGCGAGCGCCGCGATCGGGCGGCCTCGGCACCATCTGTGACAGCCCTCTTGAGTACCGGCTGCGACTTCTGATTTAGTCGCGATCTTACGGACCCCGTAGCATCAGGCCAGGTATTTTTTCACAAAAATCCTGTGAAATAGTACCTGGACCACAAGTCGGGAAAGAGGCGAAACTGACGCATTTCGGACGAGTATCCACCCCCTTGGCGTTGTCGCATCGCGATGGCACGTCGACGCAGCGGTTCCCAGGCGGACAAGCGCGAATCTATACCCAGCAACGCCGCAGCCCGAGGCCCCGTCGCTGCGATTCGGCTACGCACGAAGCGGCTCCCGGCACATCCGTGTCGAATACTCGGTTTCGTTCCTCAACCCGTACGGTACTGGCCGTACGCCGGCCGTGCCTGAAGCCGCCTCGCTATCGAGCGCTACCGAGCCTACTGGCAGGGGAAGTGATCGCTGGCCCCTGCTGTATGGCACTTCTTGAGATTATTGTAAGGCCCGCCATTATGCACCTTACACAAGGTCCCGTTCACCGTTATCCACTTGCAATTCAGTGAACTAGAGGCCTCCACCATGCTGGCCGTGGTGGCCACCTGCTGTTCCTTCTCAAACTGCGTCACTGCGATTGCAGCACACGCAAGCGCCAGGAATGCCAGGGTGACTCGCAGTTGTTTCAGTGAAGAGTCGGGTGAACCGCCAATCGAGTAACTCATATACGCTACCTCGCGTCAGAACCTAGATGTCGAAGGAAAGTGGTACGACAAGCCCGGCAGCGGCGCAGGCCTCATGGCCTGCCCCACAGTGTCCCACCCGCCGGTGTCTGCCGCCCCCGCTCACTGCGGCTATCCTCTCCCCGCGACGATGACCGCCGGGGTAGGAGGAACAGCAACAGTAATCGCGGTCCATGGTACCCGCCTTCCCATCGCGGTTCTGTGAACTATTTCACGATTTCCCCCGAGCCCTGGTTGGTGTTCGAAGACAGATCCCGGATCGGACACGAACGGCCGGAGGATGCGGCTCGGGGCGTAGCGGATCAGAACGACAACACGATCTGCGCGATAATGCTCGTTTCGGGCAAAAAGGGCGAGGGCCTCAAAACTTGGCTGGATCGAAGGTTGTCGCCTTGAAAGGCGAACTCACGGTCGAAAAGGTTTCTGACCTCGAGGCTCAGTATCCCGTAGCGCTTGGGCAGACGGAACCCGACGCCAAGGTCTACCAGGAAGAAATCACTGTTGTCATATGAATCCACCTCCTGCTCGACCCTTTGGTGCACGAACGTCGTCCGTAGTCTGCCGAAGAGCCCGGTCGTGCTGAAATAGGACAGAGTCCAGGGCACCAAGTCGGTATCCGTATCGGGCGCGAGGCCGGATAGGATGCTCTTCTGCCTGTTGAATGTCTCATGCTCGAACGACAGGGCCGTGGCCCAGTCAGGGTGTGGGGTCCAAAACAGGTATCCCCGATAAAGGTCTTCTTCCCAGTTCTCCGCCTCACCCTCAGAAGTGGGGACCTTGAGATCCCTCTTGGAGATCTCCACGCCTCCGTACAGCGCCGACGAAAAGACGTGGTCGACGGCCAGTCCGTAGCGTCGCGACTCCGTGGCGTTCGGGTCGTCGAAAAACTGGTTGAACCCCGCGATTTGCGTCGGCTCGATGGTCTGATCGTTGATCAGGGTTCGCTTCAGGACCCGAAACCCGGCCGCGCGAACGGTCGTACGCGGTGAGATGTCCCAGATGAGGCCGAGCTTCGGGTTGGCCTGATCGATTACCCCGACATCGCCGAGAGACCCTTGATCAAGCGCATCGAAGCTAGCGCCCGCTATCCACGTGAGACCCTGAGGATAGTCGAGAGAGGAGTACAAGTAGGCGTTGCCATGTTGAACGTTGACGGACTGATTGAAAGCCCCAATACTCGTTGACGTCGTGGCCTCGGAGCTCAACGCGTTAATGCCGCCGCCGGCGGTGAGATGAAACAGCCCAGCCTTCAGGAGGTACTGGGCTTCCGCATTGTAGGCCTCGACCCCGACCGCGCTAGAGCCATCGATGAGCTGATCGTTCCCTGAATAGCTGAGGGAGACGATCACATCCGAATCGAGTCTGGGCTGATAATGAACGCCTGCGCGGTAGGTCTCGGCGCTCTGAACCCGCCTGCTGGACGAGCTGAAGTCCTCTGGGTCGAACCGGAAACCCAGGTCCCCATGTTCCGTTTCGCGGCGGCGGAACTCCACCTGGGCGCTCAAGGACGGGGCAAGATCCGCTTGGACGAATGCGTTGTAGAGATCCTGCTCCAGGTCGTTGTTCTCACGTATCCCATCGGTCTCGAAATGGAGCTGGCCGAGGCTATAGGAGAACTTCCCCCACAACCCCGATTGTGTGACCTCCTCCCCAAAAACCCCATCATCTCCGAAGACGAACGATGGTTGCAGGGTGATGCGATCTCGGACGAACAACGCATTGAGCTCGTTGAAGGCGGGAGCGGAAGGGCCCTGGCCCTCGACCAGCAGCAGATTGCTCTCGGCGAGCTGTGGCTGGATGGGGGTGAGGTTAATCGGTTGCAGGAGTTGGGATTGCAGCAACTCGCTCACCCGCGCGATCTCGTGTCGCGGCACGGCACCATAAGAATCAGCGAGCAGCCGGTGCCCGGAGTAGTCGCTCGGGTCGGTATTGACCGAACGCCAACCCTCGACGAGCGCCCGCTGCTCGAACCCGAGGTCGCTGTAAATGCGCCCGATCGCCGCGCTGCGGGCCGCGAGGTCCTGGTCGAGCAGTAGCCTCGATCGATACACCGCACGATTGTCGTTGAGAGTGATGGCGCGATCGAGATCGTGCAGGGCCTCGACGGGTCGATTGGTGGTCTGCTTCTGGATGGCGTCGTAGAACCAGGGCGTCGGATCCTCGGGATCGAGGAGCTTAGCCTGCTCGTACTCGCTCGATGCGAGACCGTCGCGTTTCTGCTCGTAGTAGGCCTTGCCGAGGTAGCTCCGGACGAGCGAGTTGTTGGGGTCGAGGGAGGCGGCGGTCTCGATCTCACGGGTGCCTCCCTCGAGATCCCCGTCGCGGATCTTCGCGAGCCCCATCCCGAGCCTCGGGAGCGGATCGGCCGGGTCGCCCTCGATGGCGTGTTCGAAGGCTTCTTTGGCTCGCTTCACCTCGATGCGTGTCAGGTAGGCGAAGCCCAGCACGGTCTGGGTGCGGGCGAGTGCGGGATTCAAAGCCTCGGCCTTCTTCGCGGCCTCGAGGGCCGCATCGAGATCGCCCCGCGATAACTCGACCTCGGACACGCGCGCCCACAGGAGCGCGTCCTCGGGGGAGAGATCCACAGCGCGGCTGGCATGTTCAAGCGCCCGCTCGATCTCGAAGCGCCCCTGATAGGCGTAGGAGAGCGCGGACTCCGGTAGCGGCGATCTCGGATCGAGCATCGCTCCCGCCTGGGCCAAGCGCAACGCTTCGTCCTTTTGGTCGCGCACCAGCGCGATGACCGAGCGCAGGGCGGCAATCCCGCCCGACTTGGGGTCGGCGCGCTCCGCCGCGGCGAGTGCGCCCTCGGCCTTTCGGACCCGGCCGACGCTCAAGAACAGCGTGGCCTGAAGCAGGAAGTAGGATCCCCCGCGTTCTTCCTGAGGTACCCGCTCGAGAGCGGCGAAGGCCCCTGCCAGATCATTGCGGCGATAGGCCGACGCCGCCTCGCGCAGCGCCGGGGAATAGCGCTCGGGCTGTCGCGCGATGAGTTGCAGGTCGATGAGCGGGGGGTAATACAGCGCCCACTCGACCGCCTCGCGCGGCTTCACCAGGACCCGCCGCACCGGGACTTCGCCGGCGCGCGCGAGGGCCGCCTCCCGGCTGGCCACGACCAAGGCCCCGGCGGCGTTTTCGAAGCGCACCCGGCCCTCGAAGACGATGAGCTCGGTCTCGGCTTCCCCGACCCGCAGCACGAGCTCGGTGCCCTCGACCGCGGCGTTCACGAACGGGGTGTGGATCTGCAGGCGCCGGGGCACGCGGGTGATGAAGTGCATCACGCCTTGCAGGAGGTCTAGCCACGGCGGTGCCTCTGGTTCGCGAGGCGGGAAGCTCAAGGTCGTGCGCTCGTCGAGCCGCAGCACGGTCTGCACCTCATCGGCGAGCTGCACCGCCGCGCGCCCCAGGGGTCCAACCCGGATGTTGTCCCCGGGGCAGAGCGTCTCGTCGCCCTCCACCGCACGCCATTGCGGTCGGCCCGTTTTCGCCGAGCCATCCGGCGTCGCGCCGCCGCGCTCGACCTCGACCGGGCCCTGCACCGAGAGCACCTTGGCGACCCAGGGCTCACAGCCCTCGGCCTGGGCGAAAAGACCGGCAGCACAGGCGCACAGCGTCACCGCGAGCCACACCCGGCCCCAGATCGCCCGTACGACCAACGTTCCACCCCCGTGCCGCACGCGTGCGGCACCCCCATTGATAGCCGCGCAGCACTACAACGGCACGGCCCTGATTCTTATGCCGCGCGAGCGCGGGAAATAGGGGTCAGACCCACCGAAACACTCGCCGCAGCGTATGAACGGTCGTCAATAAATATTTTAAATATTAGTCTGACCCCTATTTCCCGCGCCGCACGACGTGGTGTCTATCCTAGCAGGTAGTCAGGCCAAGCGTGAGGGGGTCCACGGGGGGTATCCATGCGACCAACGCCGTCTCCAGCCCACGCGCCTTGACCCCCTCCTAACCTCCCCCTTCGCAAGGGGGAGGAACCGGGGGGCCTCTTCTTGCGCAGGGGGAGGAACGCTGTGGGCTCTCCGCCTCGCGAAGGGGCACCGTCGCCGCAAAGTCGCCCGCTTGCGCACGGGGAGATTTAGAGGGGGTCACGCGTCTCCGTTGCGCAGAGAGGGTCAGGACGTACGCGAAGGGGCGGCACGGCGTGCGCCCCAACCGTCGGTGGCAGGCGCGACAGATGATCCAGTCCACTCACAAGCCCGACCGGCACGCGGAACCGGCGACCCTCACCTTAGGCACAACTGGCTCACAGGCCAGGCCACGCCATAGCCCATGAGGGTTCCGAGGACCAGATCGCTCGGGTAGTGGTGGGCGGCGGCGAGCCGTGCCCAGCCGATCAGGACCAAGAGGGCGACGAGCGCCGGGGCAAACCCCGGCATCACGAACCCGATAGGGAGGGACAGCGCCGCCGCCGTCATGCAATGGCCGCTCGGGCAGGAGTAACGGTCCAGCGGCTTCAAGAGGGATTCCAGCGCACCGTCGCGGTCCATGGGTCTCAGGCGCGCCATGTAGGATTTCACCCAGGGGTACAGCGCGTGGGCGATCCCGAGTGACAGGAGCGCCGTCAGCACCATCGGCAGCCCGTTGCGGCCGAGATAGCCCCAGAGGGCGAGCCCGCCGAAGAGGAACAGCCAGCCGTTGCTGAGCCAGTTGACCGCGACCGCCACGGTTCGGATGGTCGGGCGGCGGGCGGCCTGCGCCTGGCGCCGTACGATCGCGATCTCGTACTCGTGGAGGCGTTCGAAGACCTCGGCCAGCCGGAACGGCCGTGCCTTGCCGGTCACGTGCGCCAACAGCCGTTCGGCGAGGCTGAGCTGGTGGTCCATCGAGCCGGACGAGGAGGTTGCGGGGCGCACGCTTGGATTCTTACTGAAATGAACCCGCATGCCAAGTCTAGGCTGGAGGCCATAGGCCGTAGGCTGTAGGTACAGGAGAGCCTAGAGCCTCCAGCCGGCCATGCGCCCGTCGCCGGCATGGGTCATAATACGCCTCGATGCTCACCTCGGGAGGGGAGGCGGGTAGGGGGAGCCGAGATCCCGCTACGCCGAATCTCCCGTTCGGCTGGCTTTTTTATGGACCTATCCATCGTCGTTCCCCTGTATAACGAAGAGGACAGCGTGACGCCGCTCTATCGTGGCATCAAGGACGCCCTGGCGCCGCTCGGCCTCTGCCACGAGATCCTGTTCGTGGACGATGGGAGCCGCGACGGGACCTTTGAGGTCGCCTCGCGATTGGCCGCGGCCGACCCGGTACTCAGGGTGATCCGCTTTCGCAAGAACTACGGCCAGACCCCGGCTATGGTCGCCGGCATCGAGCACGCAGGCGGCGAGGTCATCGTCACCATGGACGGCGATCTCCAGAACGACCCGCGCGACATCCCCATGTTCCTAGAAAAGGTCCGGGAGGGCTTCGATATCGTGGTCGGCTGGCGCTACGAGCGCCAGGACAAGCTCATGACCCGTAAGATCCCATCCGTCGTCGCCAACTGGATGATCGGCAGGATCACGGGCGTCCTCATCAAGGATAACGGCTGCTCGCTCAAGGCCTACCGCGCGCCGATCATCAAGAGCATCCCGCTGTATTCGGAGATGCACCGCTTCATCCCCGCCATGGCCTCGCTGGCCGGGACGCGCATCGCCGAGATCAAGGTCAACCACCACGCCCGCCAGTTCGGTCAATCCAAGTACGGGCTCTCGCGGATGTACAAAGTCCTCCTCGATCTCGTGACCGTTAAAGCCATCCTGACGTATCTGTCCAGGCCCCTCTACGCCTTCGCGGCAGTGGCGGGGGTCGGCGTGCTGATCGCGCTCTTTGCCCTCGGCGCATCGCTGGCAGACGCCATGTTTAGTCCCGATGCGGGACAGCAGGTGGTGTTCACGGGGCTGGCGTTGCTGTACGGGGCCCTGGCCATCGTGTTGCTGTTCTGGGGGGTGCTCGCGGAGCTCGTCTATCACACCGGCACGCTCAAGCTCGAGAGTTTCGCCAGGCTCAAAGTCGATGCCGCCACACCCGAAGGACGGACATCATGACACAGGCCACCCAGGCTAAAGATATCCGCTTGTCGGCCATCGTTCCGGTGACCGAGGGGCGTTACGACAACGTGGCCGAGGTGTTCGAGGAATACCGTGACGCGCTCGCGGCCACGGGGTCGAGCTTCGATATGATCTATGTGCTGGACGGCGAGCTGCCGGTGGTGCGCGAGACGCTCCGCGGGCTCAAGGACGCCGGTGCGCCGCTCACCATCGTGCAGATGGCCAAACCCTATGGCGAGGCCCTGGCGATCATGGTGGGTTTCGAGCACGCCAGCGGCGAGGTGATCCTGACCCTGCCGGCCTTTCGGCAGGTGGAGCCGCACGCACTCGTTGGGCTCATCGCGGCGCTTGTGGACATCGACATGGTGGTCGCGCGCCGCTGGCCACGCACGGATCCGGCCTACAACCGGGTGCAGGCGCGGGTCTTCAACTGGCTGCTCGGCTGGGTGTCCGATGTCGAGGTCCGCGACGCCGGCTGCAACGTCAGGGTCTTCAAGCGCCGTGTCCTGGACGAGGTGCAACTGTACGGCAACCAGCATCGGTTCTTCGCGCTCCTTGCCCACCAGCGAGGATTCAAGGTCAAGGAGGTCGACGCCCCCCAGGCCCAGGCGGATACCTCCCGCCGCGTGTACTCGCCGGGCACCTATCTCGGGTATCTCCTGGATTTCCTGACCGTCTTCTTCCTCGTCAAGTTCACCAAGAGGCCGTTGCGCTTCTTCGGGATCCTGGGCAGCGGGGTGTTCGCGCTGGGGTTCCTGATCACGCTCTATTTGATAGCCGAGCGCCTCCTCGGCGGGGTCGCGCTCGCCAATCGCCCGGCGCTCATCCTGAGCTCGCTCCTCATCATCCTCGGGATCCAGGTGCTCGCGATCGGGCTCATCGGCGAGATCATCATCTTCACCCACGCCCGCGAGATCAAGGAGTACACCATCGCCGAGATCGTCAACTGAGAGCTTGTGAAAAAATCTGCTGCGCTCGGGATCTCGCGTTCCGGCGGTGCTCGGAATCCTCATGTATTTCAACATACACTCCGGTTCCTGCGCTCCGGCGGAACGCGACCTCCCTTCGCTCGCGACGGTTTTTTCACAACCTCTCAGATTCCGCACGGCCTGGCGCTCGAACGATGGGGTGGCGAAACGAAAAGGGGACCTCACGGTCCCCTGTTCGCAACGGGATGTCAATCCCGGTGATAGATATGGCGGCTAGCGGTTGTAGACGTACATCGTTACCTCGAAGCCGAAACGGATGTCGACGTAAGCGGGTGTCTCCCAGATCATCGTATGCTCCTCCAGATTAGCTAGTTGAATCCTCCCACGGACCAGCGTGTGGGACCAAGAATCCGGTGATCTAACGCGCAGCTACTATGCCAGCTCCGCGCGCGGCTGGCCAGTCCCGAAAAAGTCGTTGCGGGTGGAGCGCTTACCGAATGCCCCCGGGCCGAACCGGGCCGTCGGGTGAGCCGGATCAGGGCCACGCTGTTTCATTTCGACCAGAACCATGGTTACTATGGACCACATACCGGCCCACCCCGTGGGATCCCTGAAGCGGCTGTTGCTCGCTTATGAGCTCGGCGGTCTTGATCCTGGGGGAGACCGGCGGCAAGGACTTGATGGCCAAGCTCCTTCACCACTCCGGGGTCCGCGGAATCAGGCGCTCAATACCCCTGTCTCCTCTACGGGCGGTACTAGTCTAGCCGAACGACCCCATGGGCCCGGGATACGCCACCTCTTCCAAACGCCCGGTGTCGACATCGTAGAAGAAACCCCGGACCGTCACTGCGCCAGACCCGCTCGTCGGGATCCAGGGATGGTTCATGATGGCGGACATCGACCGGCGCACGTCCCACACCAGCCGTTCGGTGTTCGTCTGGTCCCGTGGCGCATCGAGGGGCTCGATAGGGCCTCGGAAAGCGTGGAACGCTGCGGGGGTGGCCGCGGACATCCGGGGGCTGACGAACGTCCTTCCCGTCGCCGAGCTCAAGATCTGCCCCGCCTTTGCATCACCTTCCAAGCCGGTCTTCAAGAGCTCGTCGGTGAACGCCAACATGCCACAACGCGTGTGGTGAATGAGCATGATCTGATTGGTGTTCAGCAGATGATGTGAAATGATCAAGCACCGGATCACGTCGTCGGACACGACACCACCGGCGTTTCGGATGATATGCGCATCCCCGGTCTCTAGACCCAACAGGTCTTCCACATCCAACCTTGCATCCATACAGGCCACCACCGCGAGCCGCTTGGCCGGCTGGATCGGTTTCGGTCCCGGGTAGATCGCGCTATGCACGCCCTGCTTGTCGGCGTATTGCCGGTTGTTGTTCAGATAATCATCGATCTGTGCCATCGTCGCACCTCGTTTACGTTTGTTATAGAACGGTAGTCAATGTAGAGCGCGCTGCGCGCACCAGACAATCGATCTTGATGTCCAAGTGATTGGCCTGTGGAACGCACGCTACGCTGTTGCCCTGAACCGCCGGCATCGAGGCGATGGGGGATTGTCAGGCGTCGTGCGAGGTGGCGCGCGGCTCAGGTCATAGCCTGGTCTCCCGACTCGGACCCAAGGACTGGGAGGGCGATGAAGTATGGTCGCGAGGCGGGAAGGCGTCAATGGCAGGGGTAGGTTCATCGCCTGCCAGGCTCCGCTAGCTAGCGCCGTAAGGCGTTCGCCACCATCAGGAGCCCGAAGCCGCCCAGCACCCATACGCCGAATGGGGCCTCGGCGAGCAGGGTCTGATCCGGCACGCCGAGACCGAAGAGCAGCGCGGCGCCGACGATGAAGGCCGCGCCCAGGATGGCGTAAACGCCGCGCGCTCCGGCCGCGCGGACCTCGCGGCGGATATCGTGGAACGCCTGCGCCTCGACATGGAAGCGGAGATCGCCGTGTTTGGCCTGGTCGAGCAGATCGATCACGGCCCCGGGTATTCCGGGGAGGCGCTCGGCCCACATCGGCACGCCGTCCCGACTCGCGCGCACCAGCCTCCGGACCCCCACGCGCTCGCCCATCCAGCGTTCCAGCGCCGGCCGCGCGATCTGCCACATGTCGATCTCCGGGTACAACTGGCGGGCCACGCCCTCGATGTTGACGAGCGTCTTCTGCAGGAGCAGTAACTGCGGGAGGATCACCATATGAAAACGCTGCGCGGTCTGGAACAGCCGCAACAACAGGTGCCCGAAGGAGACGTCGGTGATGGGGCGCTCGAACATCGGCTCACACACGCTGCGGATGGCGAACTCGAAGTCGTCGACGCGTGTGCCGGTCGGCACCCAACCGGATTCCACGTGTAGCTCCGCTACGCGCCGGTAATCGCGGTTCAGGAACGCGAGGAAGTTGTTGGCGAGATAACGCTGATCGAACTCGGACAGAGAGCCCATGATCCCGAAATCGACCGGGACGATCTTGGGCGGGCCGGCACCCAGTGGCGGGATGACGAAGAGATTGCCGGGGTGCATGTCGGCGTGGAAATAGCGGTCGCGGAACACCGCCGCGAAGAACACCTGCACGGCCGCCTCGGCCAGGCGTCTCAGGTCCACCCCGGCCTTGCGCAGGGCCTCGACGTTGTCGATGGAGATCCCGGTGACCCGCTCCATGACCAGCACGCTCTTTTTGGTCAGATCCCACTCGATACGCGGCACGTAGACCTCTTCGGCGCCCTCGAAATTGCGCCGAAGCTGCGAACAGTTAGCGGCCTCACGGACCAGATCCAGCTCGTCGAAGATGATCTTCTCGTATTCCGCGACGATGCGGGTGGGTTTGAGCCGGCGCCCTTCCGCCCAATAACGCTCGGCGAGCGAGGCGACGATGTACAAGAGGCCGAGGTCGCGCCGGATGATCTTCGCGATCCCGGGACGCACCACCTTGACCACCACGTCGCGGCCGTTGTGGAGTCGCGCGGCGTGCACCTGGGCGATGGACGCCGAGGCCAGCGGCGTCTCGTCGAATTCCGCGAATACCTCCGCGGGCGGCCGCCCGTAGGCGCGCTCGACGATGGCGCGCGCCTCCGCGCCTGGAAAGGGCGCGACACGGTCCCGGAGCTTGGCGAGCTCGAGCGCGAGGTCGTCGGCGAGGAGGTCCTGGCGGGTCGAGAGGAGCTGGCCGAACTTGACGAAGATGGGGCCCAGGTCCTCCAGGGCATGACGGATGCGCTCCGCGCGCGGGGCGTGCGCGGCCCGCACCCAGTTCCACGGGAGCAGATAGAGCACAAAGCGCATGGGCCGCAGGAGGTGGGTCGCGAGGATGATCTCGTCCAGCCCGTGGCGGATCAACACCCGCTGTATGCCGAGCACGCGCAGCGCCTGACCGACGGTGATCATGAGGGGAGGGCTCTCAGTCCCGCCGGAGCCCGAGCGTTTGCGCGACCCGTTGGAGGCGCGCCTCCAGGCGGTCCACGTCGCTGCGCAGGGCATCGACGGCGTCCACGAACTCGGTGATGTCGCGCGTCTCGACCAGGACCGCGGCCTCGTTTCTCAGGTACTCCACGGTGTCGAGCGCGAGCGTGTGGCGCGCCTCTTCGGCCCAGCCGGATAGATCGCTCACGACGTTCCCGATCTGATGGGCCGCGATGTCGCCGAGATAGTGGGACAGCAGCTCTTCCCAGTCGATGTCGAAGGATGCGAGCATCGACTGCAGGTGGCGGCCGAGCTGCAAGTCCCCGATGATCTCGACCTCACCGCTGAAGCTCGCCGTCTCTTCGCCGCGGGCCATGCGCAAGAGCGCGAGCGGTGTCCCGCGGATGCGCACGTGGACATCGCCCGTATAGGCGTCGAGCAGCTCGAAACGATGTTCACCGGGCGCGAAATAAACGGTCTGACCGAGACCCAGGAGTTCGACGGCGATGATCTTTCCAGCCATCGCGCGCGCCGCCTCGCGGGTGCGCGGGTCGAGGGAGAGCAGGCGTGCCGACAGCCGCTCGAGCACGGACAGGAACATGGGACCGGCGATCGCGTCCACCCGTTCGGCCGACTCAGAGCTTGTAGCCCCGGTGTACCGCGGCGATCCCGCCGCTCAGGTTATGGTAGCCGGCCATCTCGAAGCCGGCCTCTTCCATCATGGCCTTCAGGGTTGCCTGATCGGGATGGCGGCGGATGGATTCTACTAAGTACTGGTAGCTGGCGCGGTCGCCCGCGACGAACTGGCCCAGGGGGGGGATGACATGGAAGGAATAGAGGTCGTAGAGGCGTTGCAGGAGCGGCATCACGGCCCGCGAGAACTCCAGGATCACGAGCCGCCCCCCGTGGCGCAGCACGCGGTGCATGGATCGCAGCGCACGGGACTTGTCGGTCACGTTGCGGAGCCCGAAGGCGATCAGGACCAGATCGAAGCTGCCATCGGCGAACGGCAGCGCCTCTGCGTCCGCGAAAGAATAAGCGACGTTGCCGGCGATGCCCTGGTCGATCAAGCGATCGCGCCCGAGCCTGAGCATGGCGGCGTTGACGTCGCTCAATACCACGAGTCCCCGAGGACCGACCCGGTGCGCCAGGCGCGCCGCCATATCGCCGGTACCCCCGGCGATATCCAGCACCCGTTCGCCGCATCTGGGCCGCGCCAGCGCCACGGCGAAGGCCTTCCAGGCGCGATGCACCCCGGCCGACATGAGGTCGTTCATGAGGTCGTAGCGGAACGCTACCGAGGTGAAGACCTCTCCCACACGGCGCGCTTTCTCCGCGATCGGGAGGATGCGAAAACCGAAGTCGGTGGTCTCGCTCACGGGGTGATGAAAGAAAGTTGAAAATTAAATGATGAAAGAAAGTTGAAAGTTAAATTTCGACGGGGGTGCGCACGTAGCCGAGCTTTTCAAGCGCGGCGAGGTATTCCACCCAGTAGCGATCGCGGTGGGCGGCGAGGTCGTGTAGATAATCCCAGGCATAGAGGCCGGTGTTATGGCCATCATCGAACGTGAGGCGCACGGCGTACTGTCCCACGGGCTCGATCCTGGTGATGTTGACGGTTTCCTTGCCGGTCGGTACCACCCACTCGCCACCGTGGCCCTGCACCTCGGCGGACGGCGAGCGTACCCGCAGGAGCTCGCAGGGCAGCTCGTAGCGCTGGCCGTCGTCGAAGGCGATCTCGAGCACGCGCGACCTGCGGTGCAGTCGGATCTCGGTCGGGATCACGGGATCATAGGATGTAGCGGGCCAGGTCCTCGTCCTCGGCGAGGGCCCCGAGCTCTGCATCGACATAGGTGGCATCGACCGTCAGCGCCGCGAGGTCGCCGCTGCCGGCCGCGAACGACACCGATTCGAGCAGGCGTTCGAGCACTGTGTGCAGGCGCCGGGCGCCGATGTTCTCGGCGCGTTCGTTGACCTGCCAGGCGACCTCGGCCAGGCGCGCGATCCCCGATTCCGCAAAGCTGAGACCCACCCCCTCGGTCTCCATGAGCGCGGTGTATTGCTCGGTCAAGGAGGCGTCCGGCTCGGTCAGGATGCGCACGAAGTCGCCGACCGTGAGGGCATCGAGCTCGACCCGGATCGGGAGCCGGCCCTGTAGCTCCGGGATGAGGTCCGAGGGCTTGGAGAGATGAAACGCCCCCGAGGCGATGAACAGGATGTGATCGGTCTTGACCACACCATACTTGGTCGAGACGGTGCAGCCTTCGACCAGCGGTAGGAGGTCGCGCTGCACGCCCTCGCGCGAGACATCCGGGCCGCCGTACTCGGAGCGCCGCGCGACCTTGTCGATCTCGTCGAGGAATACGATGCCGTTCTGCTCGGCGCGCTCCACCGCCCGGGTCTTGATATCGTCCTCGTTGATGAGCTTCATGGCCTCTTCCTCGGCCAGGAGCTTTTGCGCCTCCTTGACGCGCAGCTTGCGGGTGCGGGTGCGGCCGGTGCCGAGGTTCTGGAACATGGACTGGAGCTGCTGGGTCATCTCCTCCATGCCGGGCGGGGCCATGATCTCGACGCCGACCCGGGGGGCGGAGACCTCGGCTTCGATCTCGCGATCGGCAAGCTTGCCGTCCTTGAGCATCTCGCGGAAGCGCTCGCGGGTCGCGGAGCCGCCCTCGTCATGGATGCTGCCCAGGCGGGGGGCCGGCAGCAGGATGTCGAGTAGCCGCTCCTCGGCGGCCGTCTGTGCCTGAGGGCGTACCCGCGACATGGCCTCCTCGCGGGTCATCTTGACGGCGATGTCGACGAGATCGCGGATGATGGACTCGACGTCGCGGCCCACATATCCGATCTCCGTGAACTTGGTGGCCTCGACCTTCAGGAAGGGCGCCTCCGCGAGCTTCGCGAGCCGGCGTGCGATCTCGGTCTTGCCGACCCCGGTCGGGCCGATCATCAATATGTTCTTGGGCGTGATCTCGTTGCGGAGATCGGGGCGCACCTGCAATCGGCGCCAGCGATTGCGGAGAGCGATGGCGACGGCGCGCTTGGCGGCCTCCTGGCCGATGATGTGTTTGTCGAGCTCGCGGACGATCTCGGCGGGCGTGAGCGCGCTCATGGGATGCCTAGCGGGCCGGGGAGGCCTCGGCCTCCATCTCCTCGATGGTGAGGTTGGCGTTGGTGTAGATGCAGATGTCCGCGGCGATCCGGAGCGCCGTCTCCACGATGGCGCGTGCCGGCAACTCGGTGTGCAGGCAGAGCGCCCGCGCCGCCGCTTGGGCAAAAGGGCCGCCCGAGCCGATGGCCAGGACCTCACCCTCGGGCTCGATCACATCCCCGGTGCCGGAGATGATGAGCGAGGCACCCCGATCGGCGACCGCGAGCAGGGCCTCCAGCCGCCGCAGGGCCCGATCGGTGCGCCAATCCTTGGCCAGCTCGACCGCCGAGCGCTTGAGGTTGCCCTGGTGCTTGTCGAGCTTGCCCTCGAAGCGCTCGAAGAGCGTGAAGGCATCCGCGGTGCCGCCCGCGAAGCCGGCCAGGATCTGATCGCCGCGCATGCGCCTGACCTTGCAGGCATTGCCTTTCATGACCGTGTTGCCGAATGACACCTGTCCATCCCCGCCCATGACCACCCGCCCGGCGCGCCGCACCGAGAGGATGGTGGTGCCTTCGAAATGGATACGGGAGTGCGGGGGCATGGCCGGCAAGTGTACACCAGGAACCGACCCCTGGGCCCTCGACGGTCGCCGGGGTCGGGGGTAGCTCCGCGTTCGGAACCAGGGGCTATGAGGTCGCCC
>JBQTJM010000363.1:0-36738 GCA_052387115.1 Gammaproteobacteria bacterium
GTGTACCTCTTGGGGTGTCGCGCGCGCGGCGTGGTGCCGGAGCCGCCCGCCGCCGGCCGCTTCAATTGCCGCGTGTCACCGGTTCTCCCCCGCGCGCGCGCGGCCGCCGCTGCGCGCGCAGGGAAGAGTCTGAACGCCTGGGCTATCGAGCACCTCCAGGATGCCGCGCGCGTCGATTGAGCATGACGGCGGTCGCAACGCCCCGCGCCCGAATCATGCAGTCTCCGACCGCCTGCCGCGACCGAGGGATCACGTCTCCCGGACCCTGCCCGGGAGCGCCCGGCCGTAGGCGGGCAGGGTCGTCAGGCGCAGGTCCTCGACCGGGCCGCCCACCGTGAAGTGGTAGAAGCTCTGCCACTCCATCGAGTCGATCCCGAAGACCTCGTGGACCGGGTCGTCGAAGTAACAGCCAATCCCCGTGGACCGAATGCCTGCCTCTTCGGCCTCCAGATAAAGCACCTGCCCCACCATGCCGGCCTCCCAGAAGAGATTCCGGTAGAACGCCGCGCCATAGGACATCAGGCTGTCCCGGTAGTCGGCGATCATTCCCAGGCTGAAGGCCCCATCGCCGGCGATGTCCTGGCCGCAGGAGACCCTGGCCGCCAGCGCTCGACAGTCGCCTTCCTGCAAGAGATACAGGGGGAGCCCGGGGGGACAAGCGGGCACGCGTTGCCAACGAAATCCCGGGTGCATCACTCCCTTGAGGGTCTCGATCTTGTCCGGATCCCGGGGTAGCGCGTAAAGACCCGGAGACAAGTCGTCCACGCGGTGGACGAACAGCCCGAGATGGATGCGCGGCCGCCACGGGATCGCATCCCACGGCATGGCTCGCGGCTCTCGTGCCGGGATCAAGCGGGCGAGCATGCGGAAAAATGTGGCCTGTGGGATCGCGGTCGAGCCATCCATGGCTACCGCGCTGCGGCGGCCGAGGATCGCCTGCTCGGCGGTGAGTAGACCCGGGTGGACGCGGGTCTCGATGAGATCCTCCGCCCTGGGGAACCCGGACCCGTCTTCCGTGATTGACCCCTCTCCGCCTCGCGTGGCGCGCGCGACCTCGGCGATCGCGGGCCACTCGACGGCGTGCTCGGGGCTCAGCCTGTTGGCTCGGCCCTGCCACAGCACGCCGTCCATCCTCGCCGGGTTCAAGTCGTGCAAAACCCTCGACGACAACGCCGGCGCGACCAGGGCGAGAAGCTCAGGCTCCTCCCGCTCTGCCTGCCCGAAATCCTCATCGCGGCTGAGTCCGAGTAGGCTCGCGAGGCTGCCATCCCCGACGCCATCGAGGAGCGCCAATCTCCAACCGAGGGCGGCTGCCGCGATGCGCAAAGTGGCCAGCGCGTGCCCGACATCGTGCTGGCAGTACCGGAACGCGCGCTCGCCGTACTTCCACGCCTCCCGCCAGGGCACGGACGACAGACCCACGAGGAACGCCGCTTCCGGGAAGGGCGCGAGGAGCTCGGTCGATCGCTCTGTGCCGAGCACCGCCCGCCGCTCGAGGGCGTGCGCCCCCGGGGCATAGTGGTACACGGCGGCCGTATCGCCGAGCCCCACGATCGCGGGCAGAACGGCATAACCCTCGGTCGGATGAAGGTTCCCGCTCGAGGGGTTGGCGCGCAAGGACCACGTGGTCTCGCCGAATCGCTTCCACGCCGTGAGAGACAGGGCGTAGCGGAAGAAGAGCGAGATCGACTCCAGCGACAGCGGCTCCGGCGCTACGGTCCCGCTGGCATATAGCTGCCGGTAGGGAAGCAGGCGGCCCGCCTGGGGCAGCGGGAGACGCACGACGGGCGCTCCCGCGTAGCGCCGAAACGGATCGGGCTGCGTGGCCCAATCCATGTACCCGAGCGCGGCCGCAAACCGATGGAAGTGGTGCTTGGTCCGCTCGTGGTAGGCGACGACCACCTCTTCGGGAGAGGCATCACCTTCGAAAAGGCCGGTCCGTTCCAGCGAACCTGGAAGCCCCGATGATCGCGGAAAACGGCGGTA
The DNA here is from genome assembly GCA_052387115.1 of Gammaproteobacteria bacterium. Lineage (GTDB taxonomy): Bacteria > Pseudomonadota > Gammaproteobacteria > JACCXJ01 > JACCXJ01 > JACCXJ01. The sequence continues at coordinate 1,987 of JBQTJM010000363.1, forward strand.
CGAAGTCATGGAAATCGGGTCATGCGGGAAAGCGCTCAAGGAACGGTTTGGCGTTCGTCACCGGCACGTCGCGGATGCGGTGCCGGCACATCCGGGCTCCGGGCCGCTCCTCGACACTGGGGCTCCTGAGTGTCACCCGCCCCACGGACTGAGCGGTTATCATAACACCCGCTGGTGCGGTCTTCGGTCCGAGAGTTTGCGGCTGTCCGTTAGTTAGTTAGAACCGGTTGGGGGCCCGTTCGGCGCTCCGGCGGGAAGCCAGGGCCAGGGAGTGGCCCTGCTTGGCGCGCCGAGGATGCAGCGCGACCTCCCGTCGCACGCGACGATTTTTTCACAAGCTGAGCGCGGACGTTCTCGCGGAGGGACCAGGCCGAGCGGTGGCGCGCCTGGGCCGTTACAAGCGCCCGCTGTGTTTGATGTCGAGATAACGGTTGACGAGGGCGACGGGCAAGACCGGCGGCTCCACATCGAGGACCTCGACCCCGCGTAGTCGCAAGGCCTCCAGGGTGCGGAGGCGGGCGTTGAGATACTGGTGGGCGGCGGCGACTTGTAGCGCGGCCTCGAAACCCTGGGATGGGCCGGTCAGGATTGCAGACACGGCCGATTCACGCAGGCTGGCGACGAGGATCAGGTGGCGGCGGCGCAGGACCTGAACAGCCGCCTTTATCTCGTCGCCGTCTTCATCGCGCAGGTTGGTGAGGAATAGCACCAGCGAGCGCTTGGAGGTGGTGCGCCAGGCGATCCCCGCCGCGGCGCGATAGTCCGGTGCGCAGAGCCCCGGCGCCACATCGAAGAGGTTTTCGAGGAGGGCGTTCAGGGCCCGATGACCCTTGCGCGGGGCGATGACGCGCGCCTCGGCGCCGAAAGACACAGCGCCCACGCCATCGCCCTGGCGCAATGCCACGTGCGCGAGCAAGAGGAGCGCGTTCAGGGCCTCGTCGAAATGCGACAGCGCGCCGTCCTTGGCGCGCATGCGGTTGCTGCAATCGAGCAGGAACAAGACCTGTTGATCGCGCTCGTCCTGGTACTCCCGCGAGATGAGCTTGCAGAGGCGCGAGGTGGCCTTCCAGTCCACTTGCCGCAACACATCGCCTTCCCGGTATTCGCGAAGCTGATGGAACTCCAGGCCCTCGCCGCGGCGGCGCCGCTCGCGGATCCCGATGCGGCTCAGGCGGTGGTCGGTGGCCAGCAAGGTGTATCTCGCGATCGCCGCGAAATCCGGATAGACACGCACCGTCTGCGGCAGGGCCAGAAGCCCGCGTCGGAGGCAGAGGGCCAGGGGACCCGGCACGAGCGTGTCCACCCGGGAAAACACGTGCTCGCCGCGCGCCTCGAAGACGATGCGGTAATCGGCTGCGTCCTCACCGCCGGGGGGGATATCCAGGCGCATCGGCAGCCCTTCGGTGCGCGCGACGGGCGGGTGGTGGTCGTAGAGCGTGACGCGGAGCACCCGCGATGTGGGGTTGGTTGCGCGCAACTGGACGATGCGCCACACGCCCACGGGTTGCGAGGTGAAAAGCGCGCGGACAACCGCCGGCGGGGGCTCGCGCGAGAGCACCCGGATATCCCATGCGCAGAGGATGAGGATCACGATCCCGGCGGCGATCCAGAGGTCCATCGCCCCCGGCCAGTGCCGCGCCACCAGCACTGCAATGAGTGCCAGCGCTGTCCAGCCCCAGAGGAGATGGATGAGGCGCCGAGCCGGCCGCACGCTCATGCTCTCAGTGCCGAGGCGCTTCGACCTTCTCCAAGAGCGCCCGCAGGACGTCGTCGCCGCTACTCCCTTCCATGTCGAGCTCCGGGGAGAGGGCGATGCGATGGCGCAGCGCCGGCAGGGCCACGGCCTTGATGTCGTCGGGGATCACATAGTCGCGCTCGCAGAGGACGGCCGCCGCGCGCGCCGTCCGTACCAGCGCGATGCTGCCACGCGGCCCGGCGCCGAGCGCGATCCCGGGCCATTCGCGGGTGGCGCGAACCAGGCGGACCGCGTAATCGACGATGCGATCGTCGACCCCGATGTCCGCGACCCGCGCCCGCACCGACTCCACGGCCGCCGCGCTGATCACGGTCTCGACCGGAGAGATATCGAGCGCATCGCCCACCTGTCCGGCCGTGACCTGGCGTACCAGGCGGGTCTCCTCCTCGGCCTCCGGATAACCGATCAGCACCTTGAGCAGGAAGCGGTCGAGCTGGGCCTCGGGGAGCGGATAGGTGCCTTCCTGCTCGATGGGGTTCTGGGTCGCCAGCACCATGAAGGGGCGGGGCAGCTCGAAGGTCCGGCCTTCGATGGTCACCTGGCCTTCCTGCATCACCTCGAGCAGCGCGGCCTGGGTCTTGGCCGGGGCGCGGTTGATCTCGTCAGCGAGCAGGAGGTGGGTGAACACCGGCCCCTTGCGCACCCGGAACTCCTGTGACTTGAGGTCGTAGAGGGCATGGCCGGTCACATCCGAGGGCATGAGATCGGGGGTGAACTGGATGCGCGCGAAGGCGCCGCCGAAGGTCTTGGCCAGCGCCCGCACCAGGAGGGTCTTGCCGAGCCCCGGCACGCCCTCCAGGAGCACATGGCCGCCCGCGAACAAAGCCATGAGCACGTGCTCGACGACCGCTCGTTGGCCGACCAGCGCGCGGCCGATCTGTTCGGCGACGCGTGCGACGACGGCGCAGGCCGGTTCGTGCTCGGCTACGACGGAAGGCTCAGGGTTTGTCAATGAATCCACTGGGATCTCGCGTTGCCTTGCCGACGCGCCAAGCACCTCCCTGCTCCTGGCTACCCGACTGCCCGGGCCTCACCTATTTCAATAGCGGCATAGTCGATCCGCTCAACAAGGCGCGGAATTCGGCGGCGGGGATCGGCTTGGCGATCCAATAACCCTGTGCCTCGTCACACCCACGCTTCCGTAGGAACTCGAGCTGGCTTTCGGTCTCCACACCTTCGGCCACGACGCTGCGCTTGAGTTGCCTCGCGAGCCCCAGGATCGCCTCCACGATCACGACTTCATTCGGGTCGTCCGGTACGTCCTGCACGAAGCTCTTGTCGATCTTGAGCCGTTGCAGGGGCAGCCGCTTCAACTGCCCGAGGCTCGAATAACCGGTACCGAAGTCGTCCATGGCGATCTGTATCCCCAGTTGTTGCAGCTCCTCCAAGGTGGCGATGGCCCGCGCGGGATCGGACATGAGGGCCGATTCGGTGATCTCGATTTCGAGCCGGCCCGGGGGCAACCCCGTCTCCTCGAGGATTTCACGGACCGTGGCGGTGAAATCCGGCTGGGTGAGCTGGCGCGCGGAGACGTTCACGGAAACCCTTAGCGCCGGGGGCCACCGGAGCGCTTCGGTGCAGGCCTCACGCAATACCCACTCCCCGATGGCGCCGATGTAACCCATGTTCTCGGCGAGTGGAATGAATTCGCCAGGGGGCACGAGCCGGCCCTCGGGGTGCTGCCAACGCACGAGTGCTTCCGCCCCCGTGACCGTGCCGTTCGCGAGGTCGATCTGTGCTTGATAGTGCAAGAGGAATTCGCCGCGTTCGATGGCGCGCCTGAGCCCCTGTTCCAGTTGCAACCGGGCGTGCGCCCGGCGATCTATTTCGCGATCGAACAGCCGGTAGCCGCCGCCGTCCGCCTTGCACTGGTAAAGGGCCGTGTCGGCGCGCTGGAGTAACACCGGGGCCTCGGTTCCATCCGCGGGAGAAATCGCGATCCCACAGCTTGCCGAAATCGAGAGCTCGTGTTCCTCGATGACGAAAGGAACGCGAAGCGCGGCGAGCACCTTGCTCGCGATCCCCGCGGCATTCTCCGCGTCGCCGATCTCCGCCATCAGGATCACGAACTCATCGCCTCCGATGCGCGCCACCGTGTCCTCTTTACGGATCGCGGTGCGCAGCCGTTCGGCGGCCTGCCGCAGCAACTCGTCGCCCACCGCATGGCCCAGGCTGTCGTTGATGGCCTTGAAGCGGTCGAGGTCGAGGAACAACACGGCGCTGGGCCGTTGCTCCCGCTCGGCGAGCGCAAGCGTCTGCGTAAGACGGTCCAGCAGGAGCGCCCGGTTGGGGAGACCCGTCAAGGGATCATGGTAGGCCAGTGCCTCGATGCGGGCCTCGGCAACCTTTCGTTCGGTGATATCCAAGGTCGCGCCCACCATGCGCACCGCCCGCCCCTGTCCGTCGCGAACGATGAAGCCGCGGTCCTCTACCTGCGCATAGCCACCGTCACGGCGACCAAGACGGTACTCGTCGGACCAGTCGTTCTTCTCGCCCTTGATCGCCGCGAAGACGCCGTCCATCACGCGCTCGCGATCGTCCGGGTGGACGCGCTCCGTCCATGGTATCTCCTCCGAACCGGTCGAGCGGTCACCGATCGATGAATCGAAGTGATTGTACTGTCGAAAGTTGTTACGGCGTATGTCCCAATCCCATACGCTGTCGGTGGTGACGCGGGCAACCAACTGGAAGCGCTCGTTGCTTTCCCGCAGGGCTTCTTCGTTCGCCTTTTGCTCGGTGATGTCGACCAGGACGTTCACGGCGCCGGTCGGCCGTCCGGCGCGATCGTACAGGGGATTGGCGTGGGCCACGGCCGTCCGGCGGCTGCCGTCGGGGCGTTCGATGACGACCTCTTCACCATGAATCGCTCGCCGCTCGGCGACAGCCACCGCCATCCAGCACCGGTCATGGGACAACGGGGTGCCGTCCGGCAGGAACAGTCTGAAAGAACCGCAAAAGCGATCCTCGGAATCGCCCAAGCGCGGAGAGCGGCCCCAGAGCTCGACCGCGCGCGCATTGAAATAGGTGATCAAGCCGTCCGTGTCGCAGGTATAGGCCGCCATGGGTAGGGCGTCGAGCACCCGCTGCAACCGATCCTCGCTGTCGCGAAGCGCGGCCTCGGCTTGCTGGCGATCGCTCATATCGGTGAACGTGCCTGAAACCCCGGCCACCTGCCCGTCCGGGCTTCGCGATACCTGAACACGTGCTTGGATCGAGCGGTAGGCATTCGCATTGGCAGGAAAACACACGCGGGAGCCAGGGCTAACTCCGCTTTCAGAAAGGATAGCGGTTGGCGGATGGTAATTCCAGACGGTTGATGAGGCCAATGCGATGGTGTAACGCGCTAGGTTGCGCTGGGCGGGTCGGGCCTGGGGCACCGGTCCGGTGGCGGCCGGGCTCGCCCGGAGTCGTCTCGGAACCGTTCACAGGCGTCTCCTCAAGGACTCCAACGTCTCGATATCCTGCGCGAAGCGCTCCCCGCTACTTCGCGGATCCGCGACCAGGGCTCGTGCGATCGCGGGTTCGGGCAGCCCGGTGAAGGCGGCCAGTTTCGCGGAGAGCTCCGCCACGGGCAGCCCCGCCCAGGCCGGATGGCGGGCGCGGATGCGTTGCCGGAGCGCGTTCCCCGTGGCGGCGATGAGCGCCCCGGACGCGCCATGCTGCCAGAGAAAACGCCCGCTAGCCGTGATGTGCTCGACGAGGCTGCGCCGCATGGGGGCCGCGTCCGGTAACAGGGGACCGAAACGCCGTGTCGCGCCCCACAACCACACGGCGAGAAGGACCAAGGCCGCGAGCACCACGGGCGCGGCGTGCTTCCAGAGCCAGGCCCAGAGCGGCGGGGCGTGGTGGTCGCGGATGATCCAGACGGCATTGGCGTGCCCCATTTTCTTGACTTTATAGGCGTCGAGGAGCCAGGCCGCGAGCGCGGCGTGGTCGTGCTTGCCGATCTCCGCGTTGGTCAATAGCCCGTCGTCCGTCAGGACCGTGATCGACCCCTGGCCGACCCGATACCGGAGCGCATGCGCCCCGAAGGCGTCGGCGAGCCGCCAGAGGGCCGGGTTGCCGCGCTCCTCCAGGCGAAAGCGTTGATCGAAGCGCAGCATGAGCGTCCCCGAGGCGTCCGGGAGGGACACCGGGCGCGGGTCCGGCTTCCACCACGGCTCATCGTTTTTCGCCTTCGGCGCGGGGCATTCCATGGACTTGGATCGATGAACCGGGGGTGGTTTGTTCTCGAACTGCGCGGCGCCCAGCGGATCGAGCAGCGCATCGGGCGTCTTGTCCTTTTCCTCCCACAGCGTGTGGATGACGGCGATCAGATGGCCGCCGGCCTCGGCAAAGGCGCGCAACTCGGCGTTCTGGCGCGCCGACAAGGCCGCGCGCTCGGCCGGGAAATACAAGGTGGCGCCGCCGGGTGGCGGCGGCCGCGTATAGACCGGGAAGGTGCGGACCGCGGCGCCGTAGCTTGTGACGAAGCGCCCGAGCGCGAGGTAGGGGTTCTCACGCGCCTCGCGCTTGAGACCGACCTCGATCTGCTGTTCGTACAGCTCGAAGTTCCTGTATACCCAGAAGGCCGCGAGCGCGAGGGTGGCGGCGACGATGACGCCGATGACGATCTGGTTACGGCGCGGGATCACGTCTCTTCCAGATGGCGCCGGAAACCCTCGGCCAGGGGCTCGATCTCGAGCACGATGGCCTCGGGGGTTCGGCGCGCGTAGGCGAGCGCCATCCAGGCGCCGGTCAGGGCGGTAAAGTAATCGAGGGCCGCGGGGGCCGCGTGCGTGACGGCGCGCAGGGCCTCGCCCTCGGTGGCCCCGGGTGGGAGGCGCAGATCGAAGCGCTCGTGGGCACGGGCCAGGGCGCCGCGGTACAGCAGGCCCAGTGCCTCGGGGTGGCGGCCGGCTCGCCAGAGGGCCATGGCCGCAGAGGAGATGTCGTCGGGCAGTCGGCCGGCGAGCGTGAGTTGGGCGACCCGGCTCACCGGAGGGGCCGCGGGTACGCGCCGCAACAACCCCAGGTAGGGCAGCCAGCGCTCGCGGTAGTAGGCGATCGCGAAGACGGTGAGGGCCGCGCCGACCCACAGCAACACCTCGCCAATCCCCGCAAGTATCTTCGCGACTCGACGAAAGAAACCGCGTAACCCAGCGAGCCAGTCCGCCTGTTTCTCGTCAGGGTCCGGTTTGCGGGCGCGCAGTCGCGTGGTCGTCTCGGTGTGCCCGAAGTCCTCCGCCGCCAGCACCGTGGCGATCTTCGACCGGGCCTCGGCCGCGAAGGCGGGTGCCGCGCCCTCGCCAGGCGGCCCCGGCGTCTCGATCGCCCCCGCGCCCAGGGCAGAGGCCAGGATCGCCCCCATGAGCACGCGGGCAGCGGCGCCCCCCCTCCGCGGTGGGCACGGTCGTGCGCCCTCACGCGGGGCCGGGATCGACGCGTAGGACGCGGCGCGGGCCGGCATCAGGCGGCCTCGCGCGCGCTCGCGCGGCGCGCGGCGAGTTGGCGGAAGGCGATCTCGATGTCCCAGCCCTCGAGCTCGGTGCGCCGGTTGAGATAGAGCGTAAAGCCCGAGGCCACATAGAGCGGTTCGATGAGCGACAGGGCGACGAGGTAACTGAGATCGCCCAGGACCTCCCCCGCGGGGGTCTCGATCCAAGAGAACACGGAGCGGTCGAACGCCGGGCCCACGCCCTCGGGCAGCACCAGGAAGAAGAGTGCGATCCCCGCGAACATCAAGAGCACCTCGATGTGGATACAGGCCGTGGTCAACCACACGGCGCGCTGGCGACCGCCCTTGCGCAGCAGGGCCGAGCGCCGCCGGCGCGCCGCCCCGCGCAAACCTTCCAACTGCCAGGCAGGCAGCGTGAACGAGCGCGATGGATCGAATCGGCCCCAGATCATTCCCCGCACCAGGCCGGTGCGGAAGAAGCCGGGCAGGGCGCGCGCCACGTCCCCGGCGCCGGTGGCCTCGCCGAAGACGGCGCGGCTCAGTGCGAAGAGGAGCGCGCGGTCGTAGAACGGTTTGAGCCACCACACGATGGTCGACCACAACCAGCTTGCGTCCACCAGGAAGCGCGCCGCGGTGGCGAGGCACAGGACCGGGACGAGGGCCACGGCCCAGGCGGTGTACACCGCGCCCCAGTGCGACTGGACCAGTCGTAGGCCGAGGTCCATGGCCTCGAAGGGCAGCCGCGGACGCACCGCCAGCGTCAATGCTTCAACGCGCACGGCGGCCCATGAACAGGAAATAGGCGCCCACGAATAGCCACAGCGCGACGCCGACGAGGTACTTGGGCAGCGGCGGCACGGCGGTCGCGGAGGACCAGAAGGCCTCGATGAACGCGGCGATGAGGAGCATGGCCGCGGCACCGTAGACGATCCGCACCGCGACTCGGGCGGTCGTGACGAGCGCCTCGCGCCGTGTGCACAGACCCGGTGCCAGGAGCGCGCGGCCCAGCAGGAGGCCCGCCATGCCGCTGAGCACGATAGCGGTGAGCTCGAAGGCCGAATGGCCGGCCACGAACTGGAAGAAGGGTTCGGCATAGCCGATCCTGGCGAGGTGTGCGGCCACCGCCCCGAGATAGAGGCCGTTGAAGCCGAGCGCGGCGATACTCCCGAGACCCAGGATCAATCCACCGGCGAAGGTCTGGAAACCGATCGAGAGATTGTTCTGGATGTAGTGCCCGAACATCATGACATTGGTGTCCGAGGCGCGCTTGAAACCGATGTGGGACGTTCCCGGCTCGTACATCGCTTCGAGATCCACCACCTGGGCCGGGTCCATGAGGCTGTAGATCAGCTCCGGTTGTGTCCACACGACGGCGCTCATGGCGAGGGCGGGCAGGTACAGCAGGCAGGTCGCGACCCAGAAGAGCCCGGCGTGCCGGCGCACGAGCAGCGGAAAGTCCTCCAAGGCGAAGGACTTGATCTCGGACCAGGGACCGCTCCGGGCCCCGTACAGGGCCTGGTGGGCGAACAGGGCCAGCCGATTCAGGCGCAGGACGATCTGCGGGGGATACTGGCGGGTGCGGGCGAGCGCGAGTTGCTGGCAGAGTTGCCGGAAGCGCGCCGGGAAGCCGGCGGCCCCGGCGAGCTTCGCCCGGGGGCGGGCCAGCGCCTGGGTCGCCAGTTCCTCGATCGCTTGCCAGTCCGACTCGAAGCGGCGGACGAAGTCGTTCGGGCTCATCGCTCGCCGGCGATGTGGCGCGCGTACCCGAGGAGCCCGACCGTCACATCGGCCTCGCCCCGCACGACATCCCGGACGATGACCGCGAGCTCCTCGGCGCGCTCGTTCGTGAGGCTCGGCACGCGCGACGCGAAGGCCAGGATCGCCTGCTGCTCGGCGAGCGTGAACCGCACCGGTGGCGGGCGCGGGGTGGCCTCGGGCAGGCGGAGCGGCGGGGTGACGGTCTCACGATACACCACCACCGTGCGGGCGGCGAGATCGCCCAGGCGCTTGAAGTCGCGCGTCACGAGCATGGAGACCAAGCCGCAGCCATAGAAGAACGGCAGGAAGTCCACCGCGCGCAGGAGGTTTCGGATCATGGCGCCCGACCAGCCGACCGGCACGCCGTCGTCGTGTACGACCAGAAGCCCGAGCGCCCGCTTGCCCGGGGTCGCGCCCTGGCCCTAGACCTCGAAGAGGACCGGCTAGACCCATTCGAGACCGAAAAACGCGATGAGCAAGACCCCCGTACCGAAGCGCCCCAAGGTGGTCAGCCCGACGGCGAGCCCAAGATACGCCAGGGCGCGGATCCCGAAATCGATGGCGAAGGCCAGAGAGCGCGGCACCGGGCCCGCGACCCGGAGGTCGATCGTTACCCCCTCGGGCGTCTCGACCGCACGGGCCGTGTCCAGCAGGGGGATGACACGCTTCGGGGTCACGCCTGGGTCGGGGCCGTCAATCCTTGACCACGATGGTGTCGGCGATCGTATCGTGCAGGCATCTGCGCGAATCGCGGAAGATGAACAGGAGGTCGATGAGAGCATACAGAATGCCGATGACCGGAACCATGCCCACGGCCTGGGTCGGAAGATAACGGGCGAAGACGATGCGGGACAGCGTGGCCCGCTCGCCGTTGCCGCGCACGATGCGGATCTTGAGCAGGCGCTTGCCGACACTCTGCCCGCGGGTGTGCAGCCAGTAGCCGTTCACGGCGAAGAAGACCAAGAGCCCGGCGATCCCCCAGATTATTTGAGCTACCACCGGATGCGCTTCGGCCCACACGAGTATCGCCGGGGGAGTGGCGGCGGCGGTACCGCTTAAACCGCCCAGGACCATTCCGGCCCACATCGCCGGCGCGAACAGAAGTAGCATGACCAGTCCGTCGATCATGGAAGCGCTGAGACGCGTACCCCGTTCCGCGAGCCGCGGCTCGGTACCCGCGTGATCGCTCACGTCGGCCACCGTGGCGGTGGGCGGGGCATAGGGATTGGGTGGGTCGGCCATGGATCTATTCTGGGGGCGAGAGGCCGGCACGGTGAAGTCGTAGGACATGTTCGGATCTTGTATAGCGGTCTAACGGTGGCCTGGACAAGGCCTGGCCAGCGGAGGGCCGCCGCCCGCCTGGCCGACCCGACTGCGGTTGTCGCGCCCGAGTGCCGCGCTGATGAAGCGGCCGGTGTCGATGAGGCGCGCGAGATCGACCCCGGTCTCGATGCCCATGCCCTCGAGCAGATAGGCGACGTCCTCGGTCGCGACGTTGCCGCTCGCCCCGGGCGCATAGGGGCAGCCGCCCAGTCCCGCGACGGCGGCGTCGATGATGGAGACCCCGAGCCCGAGGCAGGCCAGGATGTTGGCCAGTGCCTGGCCGCGGGTGTCGTGGAAGTGTACGGCGATGCGCCCGAGCGGGACCCGGTGAGCGGTCGCCTCGACCACGCGGCAGGCGGCGAGCGGCGTCCCCGCCCCGATGGTGTCGCCGAGCGCGATCTCCTCGCAGCCGAGCTCGTGGAGTCGCCCGGCGAGCGAGGCCACCCGTTCGGGGGAGATAGGTCCTTCGAAGGGACAGCCGAGCACACAGGAGATATAGGCCCGCACCGGCAGGCCGGCGGCCCGCGCGCGCTCGACGACCGGTGCGATGCGCCGGAGCGACTCCTCGATCCCGCAGCGGATGTTCTTCCGGTTGAAGGTCTCCGAGGCGGCCGTGAACACCGCGATGGCCCCCACCCCCGCGGCCAGGGCGCGCTCCAAGCCGTGAAGGTTAGGGCAGAGCGCCGTGTAACGGACACCGGGGCGCGGTTTCAGAAGTCCGCACACCGCCTCGGCATCGGCGAGCTGGGGCACGGCCTCGGGGTGGACGAAGCTCGTCACCTCGATGACCGGGAGCCCGCTCTCGGCCAGACGCCGGATGAGCTCCCCCTTGGTTGCCGTGTCGAGGAACCGAGGCTCGTTCTGCAAACCGTCGCGGGGGCCGACCTCGACGAGCTTGACGGCAGACGGGTAGTGCGGTGCGGTCATGGCCTCGCTATGGGCCCGGCCTCTGAGTTAAGGGCATCATCTACGACCGGGGGCCGGCGTACTGACCGCAACGCCGGACATTGGTGGGCTCGGGACAGGACCGTTTTCATAAAGGTGCCCCCGTGACACGGGGAGGTCGTTGTTTCCCGGACGGCTGAAGAGCACCTGGAAGAGCTGCAACCAACCGGTCTCGAATGCCGCGAGGGAGGCGGAGAGGTACAAGAGCCAGGTTCGCATGAAGACCTCGCCGTAGCGGCCCTGCACCGCCTCGGCATGCGTCTCATAACGGCTGAGCCAATCGGCTAGCGTCTTGACATAGTGCGGGCGCAGGTTCTCCACGTCGAGGACCGAGAAGCCATGGGGCTCGAAGACCTCGAGTAGCTCGCGCAGGCTGGGCGGATAGGCGCCCGGGAATATGTGCCTTTGCGCCCAGCCGTTCATCGGGACAGGCGCGTTCCTCCCGATACATTGGATGAGGCCGCGGCCGTTCGGGGCGAGACACCGACCGATCACCTCCCCGAGCGCAGCATAGCGGTGTTTTCCCACGTGCTCCAGCATGCCGATGGAGACGAAAGCATCGTAATGTCCGCGGATGTTCCGGTAATCGTCTTCGATAAACGTGACCTGCGCCTCCAGTCCCTCTTCCTCGAGGCGTGCGCGCGCATAGGCGAGCTGCTCTTGGGACACGTTGTACGCCGTGACCTTTACGCCGTAATGCCGGGCCATGAGGAAGGCCAGTCCGCCCCAGCCGCAGCCGGCCTCCACGACGGTTTCCCCCGGGCGCAGTCTGAGCTTACGACACAGATAATGGGCCTTGGCGCGCTGCGCCTCTTCCAGGCATAGCCCCGGCTCGGGGTAATAGGCGCAGGTGTACTGCATAGTGTCCCGGTCCAGCCACAGGCGATAGAAGTCGTTGCCGAGATCGTAATGCCGGCGGACCCGGGCGGCATCCTGCGCGCGGGCGTATCGTTCCCACAAGGCTGGGAGGGACGAGCGGCGCAGCCGGTCGACGAAACCGGCCCGGCGCGCCGTAAGGGATCGATTGACCTCGGCCATGGCCTTTGCGAGATCCCCCTGCACCTCGACCTCCCGCTTGCCGTAGAGATCACCGAATCGCGACGCCGCGTTCCAGCAAAGCCAGAGGAGCGCGCGGCGACTCTTGACCGTGACGCGAAACCGGATCGGGACATGCGGTGGGGACAGCTCGTCGCCGTCCCAGAGGACGACCGCGCAGCCGGGGTCTCCGACGCGCGCCAGGGCCAGGCGCACGAGCATCCGATCGAGTGCGGTGACGGCGCCGGCCCGCGCTTCCCATTGGTGATCGACTTGGCGATCGACCGGGTAACGGCCGGGTCGTTCGACCTCGCCTCTCGATATGTCTTGCCCCTGTGCCACGCCTGTGCCTCCCCGGTGCCCGCCGGCCCAGTGTAGTGGATCTGGGCCGCCGGGCGGCGCCCCACGAGCATCCGGTCCGGGCGACGCGTCCCGGGCCGTGCGGCGCGCCTCGCTCACTCGCCTACACCGCGACGGAAGCCACGCGATGGCATCGCGCTCCCCTGGGGTATCACGCCCATGCGCCTGGTGTTGTCTCCCAAGGAATGCTATCGTTATGATAGCAGTCAGTCGGGAGGGACCGAGCATGTCACAGTTGCTGGTACGGGATCTGGCCCCAGAGACGATCGAAAGGCTCAAGGAACAAGCCAAACAGCAGGGGCGCTCCCTGCAAGCGGAGGTGAAGCGCATCCTCGAGCAGGCAGTCAAGTTTTCTGCGGGAGAGGCGCGTGGGGCAGCGGCGAGATGGCGTGAGCACTTGGCCGCCCGGGTGCTGAGTGATAGTACGGATCTCGTTCGTGAGGACCGCGATCGTTGAGCCGCTGGGTGGTGGACGCGAGTGTCGCGGTCAAGTGGTTTCTCCCCGAGGTTCAGAGCGCCGAGGCCGTTCGCCTCCTCCGGGACGACTACTTGCTATTCGCGCCGGACCTCATCTTTGCTGAGTTTGGCAATGTGCTCTGGAAGAAATGGCGCCGGAAGGAGATCGAAGCGGACGTGGCGCGGCGGATCCTCGAGGATTTCCGGCGGTTTCCTCTCGAGGTGCATTCTTCGGAGACTCTGCTTGCGGCCGCCTGGACAATTGCGGAAGAGCTCCACCGGACGATGTACGACAGTCTTTACCTGGCTTTAGCGGAAAGTAAGGGCTATCGACTCGTGACCGCCGACCATAAATTGTATAACAGTCTGAAAGACAGTCGATTGGGACCAATGCTTCTAAGGGTCGAGGACATACCATCATGAGTCCTCATGGGCTCATCGGTCCGAAGCGATGCGCTCCAACTTGCGGGACATCGTACGACACCGTTAGACACCAGTGTTTACCCTGCCTTCCGTGCCGGGATCCCAGAGGGCGGCCAACGCCCCGTCGGCAATCCATCCGGTCTGCCGAAACGGCAGGGTGCCAAGCCCGGTCGTGCGAATGCGGCGCAAACCGCATCAAGCGCCTGAGAGGAGGTAGCCAACATGAAGATCGAATCCATCCGACTAAAAAACTACAAGGTCTTCCGTGACGTTCATCTGAAAGACATCCCGTCCTTTCTGGTGGTCGTTGGTGCGAACGGCTCGGGCAAGTCGACCCTGTTCGATGTGTTCGGGTTTCTGCACGACTGCCTCAAAGGCAACGTGCGGCAGGCGCTGGACAGCCGTGGCCGCTTTCGCGAGGTGTTGAGTCGCGATGCGCTGGACGACACCATCCTCATCGAAATCCAGTACCGCATGCTGATCGCAGGCGTCGAGCGTCTGGTGACTTACTCGCTGCAAATCGGCGAGCGTGCTGGTGCGCCCTACGTGCACAGAGAAGTCTTGCGCTACAAGCGGGGCCGTTATGGCAGCCCGTTCCACTTTCTGGACTTCACCGACGGTGAGGGCTACGCGATCACGAACGAGGAAGACTTCAACAAGCCCGACGACGAACTGAAGCGGGAGGGACAGAAGGTCGCACCCGAGACGCTGGCCATTAAGGGGCTCGGGCAGTTCGAGCGCTTCAAGGCAGCGAATGCGTTCCGGCAATTGATCGAGTTGTGGCATGTTTCCGATTTCCATATCAGCGCTGCGCGTGGCCGCAAGGAAGCGGCGGGCGAATCGGAACACCTGTCGGAAACCGGAGAGAACCTCCCGCTCGTGGCGCGCTATCTCTTCGAGCAGCACCGGGCAGCGTTCCAGAAGATTCTCGAAACCATGGCGCGTCGGGTGCCCGGCATTGCCTCGGTCACGCCGGTGCTGATGGACGACGGCTACTTGACGCTGCGTTTCCAGGATGGCTCGTTCAAGACACCGTTCCTCGATCGCTATGTGTCCGACGGCACCATCAAGATGTTTGCCTATCTGGTGCTGTTGCACGACCCCAAACCGCATCCGCTGCTGTGCGTAGAAGAGCCAGAGAACCAGCTCTACCCGAAACTGATGGCCGAGCTGGCCGAGGAGTTCCGTCTCTACGCGAACCGGGGCGGACAGGTCTTGGTGTCCACGCACTCGCCGGATTTCCTGAACGCCGTGGCGCTCGATGAGGTGTGCTGGCTGGTGAAGAAGGACGGTGCCGCCGAGATCAGGCGGGCGAGAGAAGACGCCCAACTTAGGGCGTACATGGCCGACGGCGATCAGATGGGCTATCTGTGGAAACAGGGCTTTTTCGAAGGCGCCGACCCGGAATGAAGGAACTCGTTTTCTTGCTGGAGGAGGAATCGGCAAGGGCAATGCTGCTCGGCCTGCTGCCGCGGGTTCTCGACCCGCAGGTGCAGCCGCGACTGATGGTCTTCGAGGGCAAGCAGGACCTCGAGAAGCAGATGGTCAAGCGCATGCGCGGCTATGTGAACCCGCTGGCGAGATTCATCGTGCTGCGCGACCAGGACCGCACGCCCGACTGCAAGGTAGTGAAGGCGAAGTTACTTCGGCTTTGTGCGCAGGCGGGTCGCCAAGCCGTCTCGCTCGTGCGCATTGCCTGCCGCGAGTTGGAGTCTTTCTATCTGGCCGATCTGCGAGCGGTTGAAGCGGCTCTGGGCCTGACGGGTTTAGTGCGCCATCAGAACACCGCGCGATTCCGAATCGCCGATCATGTGGAGAGCCCGAGCCGCGAGCTGGCGAAGCTCACCCACAGGGCGTATCAGAAGGTGAGCGGGTCGCGGCAACTCGGCCCACATTTGGAGATCGCCAATGATCGATCTGCGAGCTTCAAGAATCTGATCGCCGGCGTTCGCCGGTTGGAGCAGGAACTGCTTGCATTGTCCGACGCGTACTGAGGACTGCGCATTGTGATCAAGCTATGTGCCGCGCGCCTTGCTCACTGCCGCCCGCACCGTCACGGAAGCCGCACGAAATCGCGCTCCCCCCGAGTATCACGACCCTCGCAAACCCCCGACCACCGCTTGCCGCCGCGGGACACCACGGCGCTCGCCGTGTAGAATCACGCCCACCTTCATAGGTTTGGAACAGGGGGTACCCGGCGGCATGCGCGCAACCGCAAACGAGCCAAACACGGGCGTTCTGCGGGTGGCCATCCTCGGCTCCGGCCCGTCGGGATCGGCCCTGGCTGCGATCCTGGCCGGCCGTGGGGCCGAGGTGACGCTTTTCGAGCTCGGGCGGCGTCCCGAGTTGCTGGTGGGCGAGTCCCTGGTCCCCGCCGTCATACCGATGCTGCGGCGTCTGGGCATCGAGGAACAGATAGCGACCATCGGGCTCGAGAAACCCGGCGCCTCCTTCGTCTGGTCGCCCACCGACCGCTTCAGCTTCACCTTCGCACGCTTCGCCCCGGCCGTGCCCCCTTATGCCTACAACGTTCCAAGGCCACGATTCGACGAGGTCCTGCTCGCCAACGCGATCGCCTCGGGGGCGCAGATCGTACGCAGCCGCGCCCGCGTGGAGCGGGCCTCTCGAGAGTCCGGAGCCGAGCTCGCACTCACCGCGGAGACGCTGGCGGCGGCATCCCACTGGCGCGGCCGGCCGCCCGATCTCATCGTGGACGCCACGGGACGCAGCCGGCTGGTGGCCCGCATTCTGGCTATCCCCACGCGGGTCGGTCCACGGAATGACGTGGCTCATTTCGCCCACTACGAGGGGTTTCGATGGGAAGAACCGATCGGACAGGTCCTGATCACACGCCTCAGGGCCGGGTGGAGCTGGTGCATTCCCTTACGCGACAGATTATCTGTCGGTATCGTGGTGGGACGGAGCGACGCGGAGCGCCTCGGAGACACGGCGGAGGAGAGGCTCACCAACGCGATCGCCCGGGAACCACCGCTGACCGCGCTCTGCGGAGATGCCCGGCGCGTGACACCCGTTGCGACGTATTCCAACTACCAGCTCATCTCCACGCGCGGTTGCGGTCCCGGCTGGGTGATGGTGGGAGACGCCCTGGGTTTCGTCGATCCGATGCTTTCGCCAGGGGTGTCTCTCGCGCTCCTCTCTGCGGAGCGCCTCGCCGAGGGGCTGACACCGCTGATACACAGCCGCTCTCCGGTCGAGCTGGCTTCGGCGATGGCGCGATACACCGCCGCCCAGATGGCGAACCTCGACGCCTGGTTCAATCTGGTGGCCTATTTCTACGATGGGCGGATGGCGGCGATGCAACGCGCCGGGCGCGAATGGGTGGAGGCGGACCCGAATTTCCTGAGGGTCACGGCTCACGATCACATCGAGCGGCAGGTAGCGCTTCAGGCATCGGGGGTCAAGGTCGCGTCCCGTTACGGTTGCGGACTTCTGAGGCTGCTCGGGCGCTGGGGGCTCCGCGGCATCGATCCGGGGGCTCTTGCCATACAGTGATTCCAGGCGCCGACGGTGTCCGTGAGTCATATCGCCGGTTTCACGCCCGTGTATTCGCTGAATATCCCGCCAAATACCCGGCGCTCGACCCTACCGAAGCCGCTCGTGCCCAGGATCTCCAGGATGATAGCGGGTTCGACGCATCCCACGATCGTGTCCCAATAATAGGTCATCAGCATCGGGGCATGGCCGCTCCTGGTGAGGATGCGCACGACCGGAGGCAGGACTTTCTGCAAGTAGATCTGGACGAAAAATCGCCCGACCCGCGACGAAGGACGGGAGATCTCCAGGATCAGGATGCGGCCTCCCGGTTTCAAGACCCGCAGGCATTCCCGGAAGCTCACCCCCAGGTCGGCTACGTGGCGGAGCCCATACCCCATGCTCAAGCGATCGAAGCGGTCCCTCCCGAACGGCAGTTTCTCTGCCGTGCCCAGCACCAGCGGAATGGCCAGGGTCTTCCGGGCTTCTCGCAACATCCCGCTGCTGGGGTCGAGTCCGATCACGGACCGGGGGTCATGGAGGATGTCCATGGCAGCCCGTGCGACGAGACCCGTGCCCACCGCGACATCGAGCAGCGACATGCCGGCACAAAGCCCGGAGCGCTTGAGCGCCGCGCGGCGATAGAATTGGCCGGAGCCGAGCGACAATAGCGCGCAGACCAGGTCATAATTGCTCGCGGCGCCGTCGAATAAGTCGAGAACGAATGGCTGCCTGTCGCGCTCGCTGGCGTAGTATTTGTCGAGGACAGGGTGCGGCGCTTGCCGTTCCCGATGGGAGATCTCTTCGCGTGAAGCATTGCCCGCCATGGGCTGGTCCTGTGGGAGGCGAGCGTCCAAGTCTTGCACAGGACGCGGAGCCCACGCAATCCTGCAAGCGCCAGCCGATTGCGCGGGCGGCGAACGCGGGTGCGTTCCGGCCCGTCACGCGCGTCGGCTGCGTGGCGAGGCGGCGGGACTTGTTTGAGACGCGGACGGTACCGCCACGCTCAGGAAAACAACCGTCGAGATCCACCTTCACGGATAGCTAGCGGCGGTGTCCCGCCGCCTTGCCTACCTACCCCTAGGCCACGCCCACTCGTTCATGTCGCGCCCCGCACTCGCCTCCGGCCGGTGGCCGCGCATCGCCGTCGTCCTCGCGCTCGTGGCGGGGGCCGTGTGGGCCGGGTGGACGATCCGGTTGGAAACCGAGTTGCTGGCGTTGTTCCCGCGGGAATTGCCGAGCGTGCGCGGGCTCGATCGGTTCCAGCGTCAGTTCGTCAGCGACCGCGAGGTGATCCTCGTCCTCGACGACACGCTGCCCGGCGCCGGGCGTGACGCGGTTTTTCAGAAGTTGCGGCCCGCCCTCGCCGCGCTACCGGGTGTCGAGTCGGTCGAAGCGTCCGGCGCTGAGTGGTTAAAAGCCGCGCCACAGCTCGCCGCGTGGGCGATCTGGAACCTTGCAGCCGAGCCATTCACGCGGGTCGTTGCCGCGCTCGCGCCGGGGCCGGTGCGCGCGAGGCTCGATGAGCTGCCCTCGGTGCTGGCCGGTGCGCTCGACCCGGGAGAGCTGGCGCGGCGGCGATTCGACCCGCTCGGTGTCCTCGATGTGCTCGCAGAGGAGCAAGGCGACAGCCGGTTCCGATGGACCGAAGGGCCCGCAACCTCGCTCACCGTCACCGCCACGCGCCCGCTCATCACCTTCGACGAGTGCGAGGCGTTCTCTACCGCGATCCACGCCGCCGTGCGGCGCACCTTGCCCGGCGAGACGCGCCTCCTGCTCACCGGCCGCCCCGCTTTCACGGCCGAGATCTCGACGCAGATGCGCCGCGAAATGCGCTTGATGATCATCGTGGCCACCGTGCTCGTCAGCGCGGCATTCTGGGCCTTCTATCGCACCTTGAGGCCGTTGGTCTGGATTTTACTCGCGCAGTTTCTCGCGCTCGGCGTGGGCCTCATCGCCGCGCGCCTCGGCATCGGATCGCTCAATGTGATCAGCATGGGCTTCGCCTGCATCCTGCTCGGGATCAGCATGGATTACAGCATCCTCGTCTACCATCATTTCGCCTCGGATTTTCGCGACGACGGTGCGGTGTGGGCGCGGCTGTGCCGCGGGATCCGGTTCAGCGCGGTGACGACGGCGGCGGCGTTCCTGGTCCTCGCGTTTTCATCCCTGCCTGGGCTACGCCAGCTCGCCGTGTTGGTGGCCGCGGGGCTCCTGGCGTCGGCGTGCTTTGCCACCTGGCTGCTCCCCGCCGCATGGGCCGGCCGCCCGCCGAAACCACCTCCTTTTCTAAAACGCATGAGCGGCGCGATGGCCCGGACGATGGCGCGCCGCGGCCGAGCGCTGCTCGCGCTCGCCACGGTCACGAGCCTCATCGTTGGCGCCTGGCTGTGGCGCGATCCCACCGCGCTCTACGCGCCCGATCTCGACCGCCTCCAGCCGACAGAGACCGCCGCTTTTCGCGGCCAAGAGCTCCTCGCCAGGAGCGATCCGAGCTGGCGCGATGCGATTTACCTCGTCGAGGCGCCGAACTGCGATGCCGTCCGGCAGGCCGCCGACGATCTCGCCGCGCGCGGCACCGGCGGCCGTCGCTCGTCGCAGAGTGCCTTCCTGCCCGCACCCGCGCACCAACGTGAAAACCGCGCACGGTGGAAAGACGACATCACCCCGCGACTGCGCCTCGCCTTCGATTCGAGTGGCCTCGGCAGCGAATGGAGCGGCCCCACCCTCGCCCTGACCGAGACCCTCGATCGCGCCGCCGCCGGGGCAGACGACGCCTTCGCCGCCGTGTCCCCGCTCCTCGGCAAGCTCTACCGGGAAGACCGCGATCGGTGTCGCGCCATCGTGCGCCTCCCGGGCGCCGCCGAGCACCCGGCGCCGCCCGGCGGAACCAATGAAATTAAAGCCTTGGCGCTCGCCGCTGCGGACGTGCTGCCGGTGAGCTGGGTCACGCTGAAAGATGAGCTCAACCAGATCGCGCTCGCCGATCTCCGCCGCCTCAGCGTCTGGGTGCTCGCGGCCATCTTCGTCCTGTGCGCCATCGCCCAGCGTTCACTGCGCATGGTATTGCTCAATTTCGCCGCCCTCGGCCTCTCGTTCCTCCTTCTCGGCGCACTCTTGGTCGTCACCGGCGTCGCGCTGAGCCCGCTCTCGCTCCTGTGCGTGCCGCTCCTCATCGGACTCGTCATCGATTACAGCCTGCACGTGCTCATGGCGCTCGAACACGAGCGCAACTACAGGCACCTCTACGCGCACATCGGCGTGCCCATCCTGCTCACCGGTCTCGCGTCGTGTATCGGTTTCGGCGTGCCCATGCTCACCAGCCAGCCGGTTTTACAGAACTTCGGCCTGGTCATGGATCTCGGCATCATCGCCGCCGTCAGCGCGTGCCTGTTTTTACTCCCCGTGCTCGCGCGGCTCACTGCGCGATCCCGTGGGAAGTCGGCATGGCCTCGGCGAGAATAAGATCGAGCATGGGCCCCTTTATCTACTTTCCCCTGTCACCGCCGTGGGAACCCAGCGAGCCTCGCCAGGCGACGCGGCTTAAGGCATGTGTCGTGGCGTTTTCGCGTAGGATCCAGCGGGCATGCCGGACGCCATCGCTTGAGTCCCAAGCGACGCTCGCGCCGGGAGCGTGTCCTATCCTGCACCATCCAGTCTGATATCGAAGACCCGCATGAGTCTGCCGACACTTTACAAAGGCGCGGGACCGGGAACGCATTGGCACATGAACGATGCCCGCGTGCAGGGATTTGTCTGTGCGCAAAGCCGGCCACCTACCGCCAACGCGGTCGTTACCCACATTACGAACTATTCGCATCCCTCACCCTACCTGTCGTTTTCGACCTCCTACGCGGTCGCGCGGCAATACGCGCTGTCGGGCCCCGGTGGGATCGCGAGCGCCTCGAATCCCGGCTACGTTTACGAAGTCGATCTGGCGGCGTGCACAGGGGGTCACAGTACGTTCAATGCAGTCATATTCAACCCGGTCAATGAGCTTGCGAACCTGGGTATCAGTCATGAGCACAACGGCGACCAGGCGCTCATCGTCGGGGTGGCGAGCGGCTCGCCCCATGCCCCCGTATTCGTAACCCCCATCCCTCAGGCGGGCGGGGGAATGACACTGCCGACTGTGACGAAAGAGCTGAAGGCCTTGGTGTATTCGCTCCGAGACGCGGAGGTCTTGATCACTCAGGTGCCGGCGGCTTGTGTGGTCAACCGGCACAACGTATATTGAATGCGGAGGCAAGGTACGTCGTATGATGCATTTCAAGTTCTATCCCGTGGAGCTCGGTGCCGGGTGGACCAGTGTCGAGGCGTGGGGATTCGGGGGGCCCATCGTGCTGATAGAAGGACGCTCGGCGACCACCGGCGCTATCGTGAAGTCGAGGCTCGACACGCAGAAACAGGCGTTCATCGATCCCAACCCCTTCCAGGCCGATCCGGAGACCGTCCGCCACTTGGTAGAGTCGGTCACCGGCGCCGCCGAGACCGCTACCCCGGCAGACCCGTAGTCGCCACCGACCTCGTTGTCGTAGCCCGAGGCGGGGTTCGATCGGCCTGGGCCCCTTGACCGAACCCGCTACACCACCATCCCGACCCCGATGAGCGCGACCACCGCGTCGAACGCCCGGCGCAGGGTCGCGAGACCGGCAGGGCATGGGCGAGGCGCGCGCCGAGGGGGCGGGGAAGGCGCTCCCGGCCACCACGGCCGCCACCGCGGGCTAGCCCGATCGGACTCCGGCGGACCTCCACACCCTCGCCCTGACGGGTGCTTCGTGTTGGCTTCGGGCACGTTAAAGCCCTCCCCATCCGCAACAAGCTCATCTCGAAGTTGTACCAGCACGGGAGGCGTGCGCGGTCACCCCTACGACCTACAGGATGCTCTGTCAAGAGCCGCACCCATCGAATATCGACCTGTTCCCCACAGAGACCGCTCTCTCGTTTTGTTCGCAGCTACAAAGCTATGGTTCAGTACGAATAGTGCTTCAGGTACAGATCATCCGAGTCGCCCCAGCTGTCATTATCGATCATGACCAAGTG
Source organism: Gammaproteobacteria bacterium (assembly GCA_052387115.1). GTDB lineage: Bacteria > Pseudomonadota > Gammaproteobacteria > JACCXJ01 > JACCXJ01 > JACCXJ01. The sequence goes on from JBQTJM010000363.1 coordinate 24,015, forward strand.
CAGCTGCCCATCCGGTATCCCCGGGACATCAAGGCCCCGAACATCCAACCAGTCCAGCCCCTCCGCTTCGTCGCCTTTCCAGGGATGCGTTTCGAAGTTGAACGGACCGTAGCTGTTCTCCGAGCGCGCCTGCAGCATGCCAGTGTTCGTATCATCTTCGATTGCGAAGACGTGCACGTACCCGTTCAAATACTCGTAGCCGGTACTGATATAAAGTAGCGTGCCCTCTGGATTGAAGACCCCACCTTGCATAGATTTGAGGTTGAGGATCACCCCATCTCGATCACGTAGAGTGAGTTGGCGGCGGAAGCTGAGGATAAGCTGTCCATCAACGCCCAACCGGTCCCAGTCGATGTCGTATTCCCGGATCTGATTGGACCCGCCGAGATTAAAGGTCGATACCCACAGGGTCCGCTGTCCGGGGCGGATGGCCAGCCACGAGGCGGTCCGGTCCGGATTGTCCGATAGCTCGAACGAGCTGAGGAACCTCAGATCCACCGGACTGAACACCGCGATACGAGGCTTAGAGCTCTTGCTGGATGCTTCCACTGGAACGAAGAGAAACCCGCTGCTCTGGTCCACGTCCGGATCTCCGAAGTGGCCATAGCCGATGTTCTGGAGCTCTAACGGGACCCCCGTCTGCACCAGACCCTTACTGCTTGAGCTCGAGAGGTCGTAAGATAGAGGCACCTTGAATATTCGGGTGTTGCTCGCCTTATACCCTTTGACGACAAACCAGTTGGATCCGTCGTTGGCCAAGCCCTGGGCGTCATTGGACCAGAAGTTTTCTCTGTTTGAGGGATAATTGCCGAGATACCGGGTCGCTGCCCGTCCGCCCTCCATCGGGAAGATCTCAAGTGAGGACGGGTCGTTCTCATTTCCCAGCTCGTAGTTCCAACCGAACGCTTTTCCCGGCTCGTAATACCGACCGCCCTCGTAGTGGGCCTGCCGGCCCCAGAAGTAATCATGCTCGTAGACCACCGCCCGTACATCCGCGCCGACGTCGATCGCCGAGATGGAGTCGTTTGGTAACCCGAAGGAGCTCGGGTAACCGCCCACGCCGAGTACCTGGCATGCACCCCCACGGTTCGTATCCTGGTAGACGATGACCTGGTCGGAACCTGGAGAACCACAGTCGTTGGCCCAAGCACCAGGAGCGAACGAGGCCGCCATAGTACTTGTAAGTAATATTCGCTTGATTAGTCGCATATGCGTTGTTTCCTCTAGAAGTCCAGCAGCTCACCGATTCCATCCACCGATACGGGCCTCCCGGTCCGAGCACAACTTGGCTCTCCACCACGTGATATTTAAACTCCCACCTCGAACGGCTCGGAGTTTCCCGGTGGACTCCCGCAAATGTCAAACTGCTACTGCCTCCCCGGCAGAGCCGGGGGTTTTCCCATCATAGTAACAATCCCCCGGCAAAGCCGGGGGCTTTCGTTCGTGAGCCGCTCAAAGCGGCTATAAGGGGTCGCTAACGCGGCCCCAATGTTCTTTGGCCACCTGAAGGTGGCGATTCAGCGCCAGAGGTTCAGGTTCTCAAGGCGTTGATCCTCCCGCTCCTGGTGGCGGATGTACTCTCGAATCAGCCCCTCATCACGACCCACCGTCGAGACGAAGTAGCCCCGCGCCCAGAAGTGCTGCCCAACAAAATTGCGCTTCCGCTCGCTGTAACACCCGAGCCATGTGGATCGCGCTCTTCCCCTTGATGTACCCAATCACTTGCGACACCGCGTACTTCGGCGGAATCGAGATGAGCATGTGCACATGATCGGGCATCAGATGCCCCTCCTCAACCCGACTCTCCTTCTGCTCCGCCAACCTTCGGAACACCTCCCCTAAGTGGCGCCGCAACTCCTCATACAGCGTCCGACGACGACACTTCGGGATGAACACCACGTGATATTTAAACTCCCACCTCGAACGGCTCGGAGTTTCCCGGTGGACTCCCGCAAATGTCAAACTGCTACTGCCTCTCCGGCAGAGCCGGGGGTTTTCCCATCATAATAAGCTCATCGCGGAGTTGCGCCGAACCTGCCAACGGGTGGGTTTCTATCCGGAGTAGGCATAAGAGCGAGCAAGTATGGAAGGCAACTCGTATGAGCCTTAAGGCACCCCTGGAAACGAAAGACCGCATGGTGGCCTTATTCGCGCTCGCCGCCACCGACACGCCTCGGGCAAATTCCTGTCCGAGCGAGGAAACGCTCGCGGAATTCATCGACGGGCGGCTAAGCGGCCAGGCACGCGAGACCATGCTGGCACACCTCAATCGCTGCCGCGCTTGCTATCATCATTGGTTGGAGGCCGCCGCTTACCTGAGTAGCAGTGAAGCGGCCGCCTCCGCGCCTTCGAACACGAGGCCGGCGGCGCGCCTTTGGCAGCGGCTTCAGGTCTGGTTCGGCGATTGGAGCATCGCCGTACCCGTCGCGGCCAGCGTGGTCTTCGCCCTCGTTCTTTGGTGGCCGCGATCCCCCGATCTAAACGCCGAGCTTGATATCGCCTATGCGAAGCTGGGGACGGAGCACGCTGCTTTCGCTCAAGCTTCCCCGCCACTGCCTTGGGAAGGGGCGGCTTTGGGTTTCAGCGAGTTCCAAGCCTGCCGTTGATCCTAGACGGGGAGACTCGAGCTCAGCCCTTGCTGCGCGCCGCACCTACACGTTCCATGCTGAAGACCCTTAAGCAGGCCGCCTCCCAGAGGGCGGAGGGTTTGTTGAACGCTGCGGTCGATTACCTGAAGCAGGCGAGAGACGCCGATCCAAGCTATTTGCCGGCGCGGCTCAACTTCGCCGTGGCCTATCTTTATCTCGGCCAGCCCCAGCAGGCGAGCGCCTGGGGTGTTGCAGGTGCAGATCGAAGAAGCGCGACCCTACGAGATCGGCGTCTCCTTCAACAACCGATACTCGACCAGCGTCGGAGAGCTGCGCGGGGAAGTGTATGGGGCTCATTACAACCTCACGGGTTTCGGTGATGTACTCACGGCGCATTATGGGATCACCGAAGGTACAGACACTATAGGCGCCTCCTATTCCTTTCCCTTCACTGCTCGCGACACGCGCTTGAACCTCTATTTCGACCGCGGCGATTCCGATATCGTCGAGGAGCCCTTCGATGCCATCGACATTACGAGCGAAACCGAGACCTTTGGGCTCAGCGTGAGCCATCCCCTTTATCGCACCCCACGACGCCAATTGCTCGCTGAGCTCGTCTTGGAGCGCAGGCGAAGCGAGACTTTTCTCTTGGGCCAGCCCTTTTCCTTTTCGCTCGGACCTCAAGATGGCAAGAGCGACGTGTCCGTGCTGCGCTTGCGGCAGGAATGGATAGACCGCAGCCCCGCCCATGTGCTCGCATTACGATCCACCCTAAGCTTCGGTCTCGATGCCCTAGGCGCCACGCAGAACGGCGGAGACGTTCCCGATGGCCAGTTCTTCGCCTGGCTCGGCCAGGCTCAGTGGGTGCGACGGCTTTGGGATACCGATAACCAGATACTCGTTCGGGGTGAGCTCCAGTGGGCGGCAGACCCCTTGCTCCCCTTGGAGAAGCTTGGTGTCGGAGGTGCGAGCACCGTGCGTGGATATGAGGAAAACCTGCTGGTGCGCGACCGAGGGTTTGTCGGCTCGATCGAGTTTCGCATTCCGGTATTTCGGCTGCCGCTGCCTTTCCTCACCAGGGAACCCGAGGATGGCCAAGTACAGTTGGCGACGTTTTATGACTTCGGCTGGAGCGAGAACGTGGAAGAAAGCTCGCCTGACCCCAGGACCATCTCGAGTGCGGGGCTCGGCATGCGCTGGGACCCGCACCCAAAGATCCACAGCGAGCTCTATTGGGGGTTCGCCTTTCGCAACGTCGACACGGAAGGAAAAGGGTTACAGGATAGCGGCATTCACTTCGCGTTAGAGATGCGGTTTTTTTGAGCGCGAAGGCACGATGGGGTAACGCTGCAGGGCGTGGCACGGCCGATGACCTGGGGATTTGCATTCAGGGAGCGCCAGCGCATTGGTTGGGCCGCGCCCGAAGCCGACCCCAACCCTAGGATCTGCGCCTCTAGCGAATGTCGACCGGATCGCCCACCCGGATCGGCTTGCCGGCCTCGGAGGGTGGGATGCGCGTATTCACGGCCAGCCGGTAGAAGTGATTGAAGCGCGAGCGCGCGGCCCAGGCCGGCAGGGTCTCCGCGCGCCGAACCGCGAGCGTCTTCTGGAATCCGCGGTCTTCCGTGCCGGTCAGGGGATCGCGGGTCGGCACCACGCAGCGCTGGCAGGGATTGGTGCCCTCGAAGCGCACCGCGCCGACCGTGAAGCGCACCGTGGTGCCGGCCTCGCCGTACAAGCGGTCCTCCCAGAACCCGGGGACCCCGCCGATCTCGAGGTTGGTTCGAAAGCGCATCCGCATCTCTGCCTCCGATCTGGCGGGGAACCAGCCGGCCACCAGGGCGAGCGTGGCCGTACTGATGATCGTGGGGCCAAAGGCTTCTTTGTCGTCGGGGAAGCCGCTCTCGGGGTTGTCCCGGACGTACACCGGAAACCCGAAGAACGCGCCGAGCCAGGCGGCCAGCGCCTCCCGCTCGGCATCGAGCCGGAAGCTCTGCTCCTCCCGGCCCGCGCGCAAGGTGACCCGCGACCCCGATCCGTCATAGCGCGCGCGCAGGCGGTGCACGTCGGCGAGTCGCTTGCCGTTCACGAAGCGGCCCTCCGCGTCCACGATCGCGTAGCGGCGGTCGTGCTCCAGGGCGCCCTGGGCCGATACTCGCGCCTCGCCGACGCTGATCCCGTCCAGGGACTTGATCGGATACAAGACGATGCGCGTGATGCAGGCCATGCGGGCCATCCTATCTCCCATCTTCGGGTCGGTGATCCCCGCTCGATTCTAGGGCGAATTTCTCACCACTGCCCGTCGCGAGGCCGCCGAGGCGCCGGTGGCAGGCCGCACGGACTACGGATGGTATCCTATTGCTAAGCTAAGAGCCTGCTTTCACCGAGTAAATCTGCGCTTTTCATACCTTCCATGCCTCGGTCCGTGTTCCGGTTTTACGAAGAGCTCAACGACTTCCTCCCCCGCGAGCGCCGTAAGACCGCCTTCTCCTGCGACTGTGCCCGGCATGCGACGGTAAAGAATGCCATCGAATCCTTGGGCGTGCCCCATACCGAGGTGGAGCTGATTCTGGTCAACGGCGAATCTGTCGACTTCACCCACCCGGTCCGAGACGGCGATCGGATCAGCGTGTATCCGAAGTTCGAGGCACTCGACGTGAGCCCACTCTTGCGGATCAGGCAACGCCCGCTGCGTGAGACACGGTTTGTCGCCGACGCCCATCTCGGGGCGCTTGCCAAGTATCTGCGGCTCCTCGGATTCGACACCCTCTACCGGGACGACTTCCGGGATCAAGAGATAGCACGCCTGAGCGCGGAGGAACGCCGCATTTTGCTCACGCGCGATCGGGACCTCCTCATGCACCGGATCATCACCCACGGTTGTTACGTCCGCGCACAACGCCCGCTCGAGCAACTGCGCGAGGTGATCGGGCGCCTCGACCTGTCGCGCGCGATCCGGCCCTTCAGCCGCTGCCTGCGCTGCAACGGTCCTATCGAGCGCATCGATAAATCGTGTATCTCAGGGCGGCTCGCGCCCGACACGCTGCGCTACTACGACGAGCTCTGGACCTGCCGTGCATGCGATCGGGTCTACTGGGCCGGCTCGCATTTCCGGCGCTTGGAGAAGATCATCGCCGCGGCCTCGCTGTGGTAGGCGAATCCAATGCGCGGAGTGATTCCGAGCAGAACCGGCGTCGAATATTCGGGTTCCTGAGTCACCTCGGGCGCAACGCGATGGCGCGCCTCTATGAAGCGCGGGCCATGACCGCCTTCATCGGCGAGGTGGCGATCGCGGTTGCTCCCGTTTGCGCTCAGAGCTTGTGAAAAAATCGCCGCGAGCGAAGGGAGGTCGCGTTCCGCCGGAGCGCAGGAACCGCAGTGTATGTTGAAATACATGAGGATTCCGAGCACCGCCGGAACGCGAGATCCCGAGCGCAGCAGGTTTTTTCACAAGCTCTCACTCCGCTGGCGCCGCCTGGCCTCGGGCCCTCCTACTCCACCCGCACGGTCTCGGAAAGGCCCAGTTCTGCGAGGATCTCCCGGATCTCCATGGATAGACTCGCGGCGCTCTCGGACTTGACTGTGACCGAGAGATCCACTCCGACCCTGAGGTTGGAGCCGGATCGGAGCTTCGGAAGGATCCGCGTCCCGAGGCGGTTCCAGACCTCGGGTGGAACGGTACCTAGGAGGCGTAGGATCGTGGTCTCGGATCCTGGTGTGGGTTTAGTAAACGGCTCGGGAGTTGGCTCGGGCGATATCTCCGGTTTAGATTCCGCCTCAGAAGTCGCAACGAGCTCGGGCGGTGGCGCGCTCTTCTGCGTCTGCGCGGTTGCCTTACGCAACAAGAATACGCCAGCCTCAAATGCAACCTCGTCTGGCGCCACAGACTCCTCGAACCAGATCCGCTCGTAGCCACCGTCGCGATTGTGACCGGACGCTAGGCCGAAGTCTCCTCGTCCGACAAACTCGATGATCTTGCTCCGCAGGACCAGGTCGGGATCGACGAGGCGCGTGAGGGAGCCGTTGAGGAAGCTCTGCCGCAGGCTCGCGAGTGGCCACGCCCCGGCCTCCCTGAGGGCCGGAGGCCAGTTCCGCTCGATGTAGCCGGCGCCCACGGACTCGTTGAGTAGTGCCTCCGACTTGAGCGCGGCAATGACCCGTCCGCAGAGCGTCTCGCCGCTCGAGGAGTGCCCCGCGCCCAGATCGATCACCTTGAGCCCATCCGGCTCCTCGGTGTCGGCAAGGACGGCGAAGCGGTAGTCGCCCCATACCTCATCTTTCGCGGTCTCCTGCGAATCCTTGACCTTCGACTGGAGCTCTGCGCGGTCGCTCTTGTCGAACTCGCCGCCGAGCGTCCCGTCGGCGATCTCGCGCGCGACCCGCTTCCAGGCGAGCCCCAGCTCGATCTTGTCCCGCAGACCCCGGCCGGGCTTCTTGAGGCACCAGACGAGCGCGCCCGGGTAGAGCCGCGGTGACTTGCCGCGGTGGCGGGTCCCTTCTCCGATCTCTGCGCGCTGCGATCCGCTGCCCGACCACTCCACCTCGGGATCGGCCACGACGAGCGTGAGCCTCGGTGTGTCCGGGATCTCCGCCCCCTCGCCAGGGAAGGGCACGACCGGAATGCTCGCGCCGCGCCGAAACTCGTCCTCGATACATCTTCGCAAGGCGGGCTTGACTTCCGTCTCGTCGTCGAGCGACGCGCGCCGGTCGCTCACCACCTTCTTCATCGTGGGCTGGTAGCCGATCCGAAAGCCGTCCGAGCCCGCCTTGCGAATGAAGTAGGACCGGTCCTCGATCGCGAACGCGGCGTTGTCGATAGTCGTCGTGTCGAGCTCAGGCCCGCCGAGGGCGAAGCGCAACTCGGGGAGGTGTGCGACCTTGTCGGTCTGCCCGCCCGACGACTCGAAGAGGATCGCGGTGCCGGCGCGCCGGTGCATGTCACGCAGCGGTCCCTTGGTGTCGGCGTCGAGTGCCTTGGCGTGCGCCAGCTCGCCGGCGAGGTCCGTGTCGATCGCGGTGACGAGGCGCGATTCGCCGAGCTGACCCAGTACCACACCCCGAAAGCCGGGCTCGGAAAGCGGCGCCGAGCCGAGCGTGATGAGCGGCTCGGTGCGCGCCTTGCGGAAGGCGTCCTGGGCGGCGATCGCGATCCACTGGGCCAGCATCGCCAGCGTACCGCGCGTCTGCTGATATTGTGGCAGGGCCTGCCACTTGCGCTGGAAGACCGACAGCGTCGCGGGATGGAAGGGATAGCGGGCCTCGAAGCGGCGCTGCAGGAACTCGCGGGCCTTGGCCTCCGTGGCAGCGCTATCGACCGCCGTCCACTCCGGCGGGAGCTGCGCCCGCCGCTCGAAGCACCAGTCGCCGAAGGCCTTGGTGACGTTCTTCCGGACCTTTTCGCTCCCCAGATCCTCGAAGAGCCGTCGCCGGACGACCTCGGCGATCTCGGTCTCATCGTTGGCGATCAGGTCCTTGGCGACACGCCGCACGACCTTCGAGATCTTCTCCTGCCAGTCCTTGTCCCAGTCGGTCAACTCGACCTGACTGCGCGGCAGGCTGATCACGGTGGCGCCGTGCGTCGTGCCGGTGGTCGCCACGGTCAGGTTCTGGATGAAGGCGTGGAACGAGTCGGCGTTCGCGCGGTGGCGATTCAGGAAGTTGAGCACCTCGTCGAAGAGGAGGAGCACCGGCGCGCCCGCTGCCTGGAAGACACGGGCGATCGCCTCGGTCCCCGGCGGCGTGGTCCGTGCCGCCGGGCCTAAAGCCTCGACGCCCTTGTCGCCTGCGAGCTGGCGGGCGATATCGATCCACGGCGTCTCGCGCCCCGCCTGCGGGTCCCAGGCGTTGCCCACGAAGACGGCGACCCGTGCCTTCGGAACCGAAAGGACGCCCGCTTCACGCACCAGATCCGACACGCCGTTGTGGCCGGCCGCCGCGTCCCCGTTCTTCGCGAGGTGGTAGAGCGTGGCCAACGTGTGCGTCTTGCCGCCGCCGAACGGAGTGATGAGCGTGAGCACCGGCGCGGTGTTCTCGGTCTTCCCCGAGAGTCGCCGCAGGACCATGCCGGCATGCTCGCGCAGCGCCCGCGTGAAGCAGGTGCGGGCGAAGAACTGGGCCGGATCGCGGTAGTCCTCCGGCGCCGTCCCGGCCACCACCTGCTCGAGCGCGATGGCGAACTCGTCCGGATTGAACGAGCGACCCTCCCGGACCTCTTTGCGCCGTGTCGCGACCTTGTACCAGGGTTCCATTCCGATCCTCCTACGGTCTTTGCGTGCGTGCAAATAGCCCCGCCGCCGGTTGCTTCAGCCGCCCGAGGTTAACTGAACCCACCCTGCAGGCGGCCACACCGCCGGGGCCACCCCAGCGGCTGCGGCAAGCGTACCGAAGGCGCTCACTAGCTTACGGAAGCTACGGCAGCGCCGGTATGCGCTCTCGAGGTCGAGATGCGCAGTCATTGCAGCCTGATCGACGGAGGCGGAATAGCTCGCGCCGGACAGCATGCGTCGTTCCAGCTCGCCTTTAGCATCGCGAGGCGACTCCGGATCGGGGTGCGAGGTTGCCTCGGGGAGGACGCCGGCCCTCCCGCGCAACGCTTCGATGCTCGCGAGGAACCACGCTTCGTACTCGCGCTTCGCCATGACCACCGCGCAGGGCCTCTCACCCGCTGCGTCCCGCGCCCAGCGTTCGAGAGTCGGCGCCAACTCCCTGGGGCAATCGTCGTCGGCATCGAATAGCACGAGTATCCCAGCGCAATCCTCGCGTAGCGCCGCGAACTGCACCGCGATCTGCAGGGAGTCCTTCCTCACCAGCTCCGTGCGCAGCTTGCGGTGCGGCCTGCCGACCTCGAGCCCCCACGCTTGGGCTTCGTCCCGCAACCGGCGTAGTAGCAGCGGCACGGCCGCCTCGTCGCCTTGTCCCTCGACGATCGGCTGGATGATCACGCGAAGTCCTCGAACAGTTCTTCCTGCACGAGATTCGCGTGGTCCTCGAAGAGCGGCGCCGGATCAAGCGCGTTCGAGCGCAGCAGCTCGCCTGCGCCCATCAGATGATCGTGCAGCGCCTTGCGCGCCGAATCGGAGACTAGCGCGACCCGCGTCGCCCCTTCGGTCCACTCCACGATCCGCAAGTGGCGATCTGTGATCCATTTCACGTCGAGCAGCTCGGGGCTGTGCGTGGTCACCACAACCTGCATGTGTTTCGAGGCGTGGCGGAGCAGATCGAGAACCGACTCAAGCGCGCCGGGGTGTATGGTCGCCTCGGGCTCCTCCACCGCGATTAACGAGGGCACCGGCCGCTGGAACACTGCCGCGAGCATTCCGATCGCACGCAGGGTGCCGTCCGACATGCTGAAGCCCTCGAACTTGAGGCGCTTCTGCTCGCCCCATTCCTGCGTGAACTCGAGCGACAGGTTCCTGCCGTGCTTCTTCACCTGTACTCTTTTCGTATTCGGAACGATGGTTGCCAAAATGTCCGAGATGCGTTGGAAATCACCTTCCGACTGGCGCTCGATCTCCTTGAGCACACTGGTTACGTTGCTGCCATCGAATTTTAGGCTCGTGCCGCTGTCCGGATCCTGCATCTCGCGCAGCTTACCCGGCTCGATGGAATACACACGCATGGCCGCGAGCGTGCGCAGCACCGGCGCGAATGTCGCCTCGCCGCCGACCAGCGGCAAGCTGAGCGACGAAGGGTCGAGGGCGGGCTTCAGGCCGCTCGCGTTTGTATCGAACGTCGTCCCTTCGCGGTCGAACCACAGACGTTGTCCGCGCTCGCGGCCGACGGAACACTGTTCGCGCACCACCGAGAACCCGTAGTTCGGCAGCGCCTTCACCTCGAACGCGTAGAAGCCATGCGCCGTTTTCCCGTTCAGGTGTCCGAAATCCACGCGCAAACCGAGGTTCGGCGGATAGCTCCTGCCAGACGAACGGTTGCGTACGGTCGAGATGCCGCCTGCCTTGTCGAACACCGCCTGCAGGGGTGCCGCCATCGCTTCGGCAAGAAACGCAAAGGCGCTGATGAGATTGCTCTTGCCCGAGCCGTTACGCCCAACGAAAATCGTCGGGTTGTCGAAGGTGATGCGTTCTGAAGGAATACTTCGGAACCGCTTCAGGATCAGTTGCTTGACGGTCGGTTCCATGTCGTTCACCTGGGGACGGCCAAGAGCATAGCATCAAGCAACCGCTTCTCCTCGCTGCCCTTTGGGTACAGGGCCGAGAGCGCGTTTGCGAGGCGCAGGAACTCGGGCCCGCGCTCCTGCTCGGCCTTGAGGAGCGCACGCAGCGCGTTGGTGCGGCCGCCGGCTTGGAGCAGCATTGCCACATGGACTCGGTCGAGGGTGGTCGCCTCGCGGGCCGCTAGGAGGCTCTCGTCGGACACCTGAACGCTCGCGCGCCTCCCGCGGCCCCGGCCGCGACTGCGGATCACGGGAGCCGCGGGCTGCTTCACGTCGGGGAAGAGCACCATCTGGAGCGCGCTGCTGCCGAGCGCCGCCTCCTGCTCTAGCCGTGCAGCCACGGCCTGCGCGCCGTCCTCGCCGAAGAGCTGCTTCGCGCGTTCGGCGATCGGCAGCAGGCGCACGACGCCTTTCTTCGTCTCGATAACGCGGCCTTCCCACCTGGGTAGCTCGATGCCGAGCGGCTGCGCGAAGCGGCGCACGACGTCGAAGACCAACGTGTAGCCTCGTAGCGCCGGCATCTTGCCGGCGTTCTCTTCCTCTTCATCCTCCGTTCCTTCGATCTCGTCTCCATGCCGGCTGGAAGCCGGCGCTACATCTTCGCCGTTCGTGCTCTGGAGCGTCCAGAGGAAGAGCGCCGTGAGCCGCGCATCCTCCTCGACGGCGCAGGCCGCGCCGTTGCGGGCCTTGGCCTCGGCGGTGCCGAGCACCTGCGCCAGCGCACTGCGGCCCACGACCTCCCAGACCTTCTCCAGGTATTCCGCGAGCGGGACCTCGCGCCCGTCGGCGGTCTCGACCTTCGTGTAGCGACTGAAAACCTCGAGCGCCGGCCCGATGCAGGCGAAGACGAGGTCGGCGCCGCGGACGCCTTCACCCTGCAATCGCTCCATCCAGTCGCCGACGCGCTTCGGCAGCTCGCGCAGGACGTCCGCCCAGTCGCCGACGTTGCTATCGGTAGCGCCGGCATCTTGCCGGCTGGAGGCTTGCCGGCTGGAAGCCGGCGCTACGCGCGGGCGGCAGATGAGGTGGACGCTGGTGGCGAGGGCGGCAGATTCGCGGGCGCGGAGGCGCGAACCCATCTCGGTGGCAATCGGCCAAGATCCGGTGATGGTCCAACCACCGCGGATCATGCCGGAAAGGAACGCCTCCCAGCCCTCGGTGGTCTTGTGGGCGAGTACGACGGAGCCAACTCCGTCCTCGCGCAGCACGCGACGACCCTCGGCGAAGGCCTTCGCCATCGTCTCCTCGAACCAGACCCGATCCTTGGCGCGGCCATTGTCGCGCTTCGTTTCGTCCTGCACCGCTTCGCGCTGCTTGGGGGTCAACGGGTTCGTCGGATCGAAGGGATCGCGCACGAGCGGATGATCCGGCAGCGCGCGCTTCAGCCACACGAGGAAGAAGTCCGAGAGGTCGGCATACGGCACCGCATCGTAGTAGGGCGGATCGGTGAACCAGATCTGAGCCGTTTCGTCGGGCAAAGGGTGCTCTGTAGCATCGGCTCCCTGCACTTGCCCCGCTCGAATCGTACTCTGGGTCCACGTCGAGAACACCTCAACCGTCCTGCTTGTATCGTTCACGCGGTCGTCCCAACTACCGGTGGACTGCGATAGAGCGACTGCCTCTGAGAAATCCCACGACATTGGAAGAGCTTGGCGCGCAAATACGTGCTCGACCTTCTCCTGGTCAGCTTGCGGTCGCCATATCGCCAGCACCGCATTCCGATCCACTACGCCACTCAGAACCAGTCCTAGGACCTCGGATACATCAGAGTCACCGCGATTGGCAACAACACGGCCCAACACCGCCAAGCCCACCTTCTGCCGCGCCGTGAAGAGATCGCCCCACCGGAGCATGCCGTAGCGCTGCACGCGGAAGCCCAGCGTCCCGATCGGCGGCAGGGGCTCATCCGGCACCGGGCAGAGGCCCTGCTTCCCGCCGCGCTCCCATTCCTCCAGCAGCTTCG
>JBQTJM010000364.1:0-26176 GCA_052387115.1 Gammaproteobacteria bacterium
CCCGAGATCGATCTCGGGGTCAATCGGATCGGGGTGTTCGGGGTGCTCCGTGGGCTCTGCCATGCCCTGGAGCCCGGCGATCGGGTCGAGATCTACCGGGCGTTAACGACGGACCCCAAGCGCGCCCGGCGCGTGCGTGCGCGGGCACGCCCGTAATACTAAGGTCCGGTCAAGGGCGCGCCAGGCGGCCCGACCGCTTGCCCATCCAGGAAGCGCTTGGCTTCCTCGGTCTGCCGGCGATCCCATTCGCCCAGGATGGCCTTCAAGCGCTCGATGGTGGCCTGATCCACGCGGGGGATTGGGACCTCGGCGCCGACCTTGGGGCCCTCGACCGGTGCCGCTTTGGGACCCGCCGTCTCGATGGGAGAAGGTGGCTCTGCATCGACCCCCCCCGCTACCCCGTCCTTAGTCGGCGTCGGGGCTTCGGGTTCGGGCGCGAAAGCCTGGGTGCGCAGGTCGTCGCGCTCGGCATCCGGGACGGGCCGCGCGGTATCGTCGATCAGCCGTCCGTCGTCGAATACGAGGACCCGGGGACCGGCCTGGCTGCCACGGTACCAGGCCGGCGGCCGGCCGGACATTTGGGTGGTGCCGGTGCCCGCGTCCACCCACTGGTACATGCGCGCAGAGACCGGTACCGGGACGATCGCGAATCCGGCGAGGAGGAAGAGCGATAACACGCGAGATTTCATGCTGGAACCATCTGGACTGGGGCCGGGGCCGGGACCGGGGCGTTGCGAATATAGCACGGGGGTTGGTGCGCCGGCACCATCTCAGGGGCGGGTATAGCGATGCTTGACGCCTGCCGGGAACCATTCCGGATCGACCGTGGCCCGCAAATCCACGCTAGGTGTTCGATACGCTGCCGGGACGTAGCTCGCATACTCGCTGTTCAGGCGCATCAGCGCCCGCAGGATCGCGGCCGTTGCGGTGTCCTTTCGCTCCTCGTTCGCCGCCTCTCCCGCCGCCAGCTCGACCACCACCCACAGGGACCGGTTTCGCTCCTGATCCTCGCGCACCTGCATCACGAACTTGCCCGTGACCCATTCCCTGACCTCTGGCTGCTCCAAGCCGACCGTGACGTTCTCGGGGTACACGTTGGCCCCGAAGTACGACACCACGAAATGCGAGCGCCCGAAGACATAGACGAAGGGCAGCGGCCGCACGCCGCGCGCGCCGTCGCCCAGACACACCCGGGGATCGAAACCATGCCGGGCGAGAAAGCCCAACATCGCCGGGTAATCGATGAGCCCGCCCTCGTCGGAAATGTGATAGCGGATCAACGGGACGCCATTATCCCCGGTGAACAGCAGGGTGCCCCCCGAGACCTCGAAGTAACGGCTCAAGGGGTCGTATTGCACGAGCGTCGGCAGGCGCGCCTCGCCGAACAGCTCCCGCGCAGGCCCCGGATGATCGGCGAGGAAGCGCCGGATAGAGACCGACAGCGGGGTCTCGTTACCGAGCACCCCCGCGTCGGCCGTACCGTACAAGGACGCCGCGTCCCGGCACGGTTCGGTAGAGCCGACCCGCTCCAGGACCAGTGCGCGCCATTCCTCGCTGAAGACCTCCCCGGCGGTACAGATCCGCACGCAATAACGCGCCCATGGCACGCCGCGAGCGCGGCCGGTATCGATGACATCCTTGAGGAACGGCGGATAGCCGAGCAAGACGACCTGCTCGAAGGCCGCGCCCAGACCCTCGACCACCCGCAGGATCTCGTCCTTGTGGTTGCCGGGCGCGACCACGGTGATGGGGTAACCCTTGGCCGCCAGGTGGCGACAGGAAGATACCGTGTACAGCCCTCCCACCCAGGTCCCGAGCGCGAAGCACACCACGGCGAGCGTCGGCCGGAGATCGGCCTCGAAGCTGTCATGGAATACCTGCTCGAAGCGCGTGGCGATCTCCAACTCATCGGTCAAAGACCTCGGCCAGAAGCTCGGAACGCCGGTCGAGCCCGAGGACACGGCGATGATATCGCAGTGTTCGATGCGGCCGCCGCGACAGCGCTCGGCCAGGGGATAGCGCGCCACATAGTTGGATTTATTACACAACGGCAGACGCGCGAAGTCGGCCGCGGTCTGTATCGAAGCAGGCACGACGCCGTGCTCGTCCAGGAACGCCCGGTAAGCGGGCACCGAGCCGGCGACGTCTTTGAAGAGGCGCAGCGCCTCGTCGATAGGAACGCGCGTCAGATGTCGAGCCAGCCGCGCATCGAGCGGTGTATCGAAAAAATCCGCAAGGCCCTGGAGCGTCCGCGCCGGTTGGTCGGACCTCTGGGTCTCATGAGGCATGCCCCCTCCGCATTTTACGTTTCAACTTATTTAATTTGCGCTACAGCTTCTTCGCCGCCACCAACAAGCACACCCAGCCGCAGAGGAACGCCGCGCCGCCCAAGGGCGTCACGGCACCGAGCCCACGCCATCCGGTCAGCGCCAGCGCATACAGGCTGCCGGAGAACACCACCGTACCCGTCACGAACAACCAGCCTGCGGCGCTCCCGACCACCGAGGGGGCACGGGCGGTGACACAGGCCACGGCGAGGAGCGCGAGTGCATGGTACATCTGGTAGCGCGCCCCGGTCTCGAATATCGCCAGGGCATCGGGCGCGAGACGGGCCTTGAGGAAATGGGCGCCGAACGCGCCCGCGGCTACCGCGACGAAACCCGAGATGGCCCCGCACACTGCCTGCGTTCGAGGGCTCACGCTGCCCGGCTTACCCTGGCGGTTTCTGAGCTTCCAATGGTCAAACGCTCACGCCACGTGGATTTCGGTCACCAGCCCGTCGGTGACCCAACGCCGCAGAAACCCCGCGGCGCGGGCCGCGACCTCGTCCTCGGCCACCCACCGACACAGGTCCTCGCAGAGGTTGCCGAAGGTGACGCCGTCACGGACCCGGTCGAGGCTCATGGCCTCGGCCGGCTCCAGTGAACGGTAGTAGGTCTTGAGCCCCTGCCGCCACACCAACCAGGGGATGGCCGCCTCTGAGCGCTCGGGCCCCGGCGGGGGTTCTTCCGACTCCACGGCCAGCCGGATCCGGGTCACGTTCCAGCCGAGCGAGATGCGGCGCACCGAGGGATGGAGCGTGAACCCCATGTCCGGCCAGCTCGCGGGGGTGACCGATGCCAGCGCCTCGGCGGTCACGAGCGTGGCGCCGGGGGCATCGAAGGCCTCGCCTAGAAGCCACTCGAAACTGGCTAAATCGAAGAGCCAGGGGCTTGCCGAATACTCACCGTGGGACAGGTGACGCGGTAGGTGCCGACCGAAATGGCGCAGGGAGAAATGCGCCGAGGGGTGGGCATCGATGTAGTCCTCGGCGAGGCGCTGAAACGCCTCCTCGCCCATCGACGCGCGCAATGCCCGGAAGTCCTCTTCGAGCGCCTCCAGCAACCGCAGGCGGTAGCCCTTGGCGTAGATATCGAGCCGCGTCCTGGCATCGACGCGCGAGGTGGTGAGCACGCGTGCCTCGGCGCCCCGATCGCCGCACAAGACGTAGCTTTGAATCGCCTGTTGGATCTCCCGTAAAGACCCTAAGTCCGTGCTCAGGCCCATGCCCGGTTGCCCGATCGATCCAGGACCTTGTCCCGAGTGACCAAGGCCATCTCCTCCGTCGCGATGCGCTCGGCTCGCCCGAGCTCCGCCAGCAGATCGGGAAGGGGCGGGATGTGATCATCGCGTTCGATCATGGTGGTGACCATCCCGAAACGCCTGACCGCCTCGCGATAGAGGTCCCACACGGGATCGCAGATGGGCTCGTCGTGGGTGTCGATGCGGTAGTCGCCGAGGTCGCGATGCCCGGCGAGGTGGAACTGTTGCACGCGCTCGACCGGGACGCAGGCGAGGTACGTGTACGGGTCCAGCTCATGGTTCTCCGCGCTCACATAGATGTTGTTGATGTCGAGCAGGATGAGGCAGTCCGCCTCCTCGGCCACGGCACCGAGAAACTCCCACTCGCTCATCTGCGAAGCGTGATAGCCCAAATAACTCGAGACGTTCTCGAGGAGGATGCGCCGGCCGAGAAACTCCTGCACTTCCCGGACACGCCCGGCGACGTGCCGCACCGCCTCCTCGGTGTAGGGCAGCGGCATGAGGTCGTGGAGGTTGATCGCGCCGACCCCGGTCCAGCATAGGTGATCCGATATCCAGACAGGTTCGATGCGTCCGGCGAGGGCCTTGAGCGCCTTGAGATATCCCCAATCTAGCGGATCGGTCCCGCCGATGGACAGCGACACCCCGTGCATGGCCATGGGGTAGTGTGCGCGGATGCGGTCGAGGTAATCGAGGGGTTTACCGCCGCCCAAGAGACCGCGATCCAACAGGTAGTTTTCCGTGACGACCTCGAACCACCCGACCCCCGGCCGATCGGCGAGCACCGCCTCGTAGTGTTCCTTACGGAGGCCGAGGCCGAAACCCAGGTGCGGGGTCAACAAAGCGGGGGTCTCGATCATGACGGGAAAGGCTCGGCGGGGCGCGTCGCGCCCCGCCGAGCGCCGCTCCGACCGTGCCTACGGGGCGACCGTGCCGCCCTTTTCCGTGCACTCGGCCTCCGTCATCGCCACCCATCCCTTACCCTTGCAGGCGTTCGTGCCTTTACAGGAAGTGGTTGCAGTCTTGCACTCGGACGTGCCCTTGCAGGCATTGACCCCACTGCAGTGGACCTTGGCCTCGGTCCCGGCCTTCTGGTGCTGCTCCGCCAGGCTCGCACCGCTCGCAAACAATGCCGCCGCCGCTGTCGCCAACATCAGACCCGTGGTCTTGTTCATTTGGAGTCTCCTCGTCAATTGCTAATGCATCCGGGCCGGCGTCCTGCCGGTGGATAGCTCACTATTTGCCTTGGGGCGATTGCCACCCCGTCATACCAGTGCTCGGCCCTGAGCGCCGGTAATTTCGTGTCCAATCTTTCGCCCTAGCTGCTTCCCAAAACCCGGCTCGCCGGCCAAAAATTATGCTCCCACCGTCCGAGCGACCGGGAGCTCAACGTAACGTACCTCGCGGTTGCAGAGGCCGCCACAGCTCGCGTTCGCCTTCTGGATCCAAATCCCGCGCAGCATCAAGCTCCGCCTTAGGCGAAGGTGCCCCCAAGCTCCGCTCCGACTGTACACTATTTTATTGGATCGGCGGAATCAAGGGGCGTGCCGCGCGCGGCTTCACACTCGGCTCGAGTAAGGAATAGCATGCCCTGCGCCGCGCACTTGTTCTGGCCCTTGCCGCCCGCATTGGCCGGCGTCTTACACTGGGACAAGCCCCCGCATTTATTGACGCGATCGCAGCGGACCTTGGCCTCGCTCCCAGCCGCTGGGGTCTTCTCCGCCGAGGTCGTGCCGCTCGCAAACAGTGCTGCCGCCGCCGTCGCCAACGCCAAACCCGTGGTCTTATTCATCTGAAAACCTTCTCATCAATTTTAACCTGGAGACCTCGGGGATGACCGCGCCGCCAATCGCCTCGCACTCGGTCCGGGTTAACCACGACATGCCCTGGCCCGCGCACGCGTTCTGACGCTTGCACTTATTGGTCGCGGTCTTACACTCGGACTTGCCCCCGCAACGGTTGACGTATTTGCAGCGGACCTTGCCGTCGCTCCCGGGCGCCGGCGCTTCCTCGGTTACGCCAGCACCACTCGCAAACAATGCCGCCGCCGCTGTCGCCAACATCAGACCCTTCGCGCTGATCATTGGAGCCTCCTCTTAAGATGGACGAGGCTTGGAGCTCGATTCCCCGTCGGCCGATGGCCCTATCCACCGGACCAACCGGAGCATGACTGAGCGTGCTACGCCTGGGTTGGACCCTCAGTCCTCGTGATTCTATCCCCACTGCCTCCCCCTAACCGGCCCCCGAGGTAGAGTTAGAGCCAGTGAACTGGCTATCCGACCCTGGCCGCCAGGGTAAGTTCACGACCTTGCCCACTACCGCTTACATCCTATTATGCTATACGTGTCGCGATGCGGGCGCGAGCGGTGCTCCCGCGCCCGCGCGGCGGAGCCCCCCTCACAGCACAAGAAAGTACGTCACGCATGAACGAGCTGCCCGAGAAGGTCAACAGCATACTCTGGATCCGCCGCCGCAAGGACACCCTGGCCTTCAGCAACATCACCGGCGCCTCGGGCTTTGAGCGCTTATTTGCGCCAAAAGCTCGGGGTCAGGACCACGAGCACGGTGAAGAGCTCGAGCCGCCCGAGCAGCATGGCGGCGCTGCACACCCAGATCTGCACGTCGGTCAACACCGCATAGGTGGTCGCCGGCCCGACCTGGTTCAGACCGGGTCCGGTGTTGTTGATGCAGGCGACGATGGCGGTGAAGGCACTCACGGCATCGAGGCCCAGGGCGGTCAGGGCCAGGGTCATCGCGACGATAAAGGCCACGTACACGAACGCGAAGGCCAGCACCGCGAACACCACGTTGTTGGGCACCGGGTGCTTCGTGAGCTTGATGGGCGAGATGGCGTTCGGGTGTACCGTCCGCACCATCTCGTGGAACACCTGCTTGTAGAGCACCATGGCCCGGATCATCTTGATGCCTCCGCCGGTCGAACCGGAGCAGCTCACGAAGCTCGACAGGAACAGCATCCACATCGGTGCGAACACCGGCCAGGCGTTGTAGTCGGTGCTGGCGAACCCGGTCGTGGTCGCGATCGAGACCGTGTTGAACGAGGCATAGCGCAGGGCCGTGGCGTATCCATCATAGGCCCCCTGAGCCCACAGATAGGTCGCGATACCAAAGATGCTCGCCACGGTGATGAACACGAACCAACCCGCCTCCGGGTCGTCGCGATAAGGCTCGGCGTTCCAGTTGCGGAACACCGTGAAATGGGTCGCGAAGTTCATCCCGGCGATGAGCATGAACACGATCGCGACCGCCTCGATCGCGGGCGCGTCGAAATACCCGTAGCTCTGATCGTGGCTGGAGAAGCCCCCCAGCCCCATGGTGCTGAAGGCGTGGATCAGGGCGTCCAGCCAACTCATCCCGGCCAGGTGGTAAGACATGAGGCAGGCGAACGAGATCCCCGTGTAGATCATCCAAAGACCACGTGCGGTTTCGGTGATGCGCGGTGTCAAGCGCGCTTCTTTCATGGGTCCCGGCGTCTCGGCCTTGAACATCTGGCGCCCGCCGACCCCCAGGAGCGGAAGGATCGCCACCGCCAGCACGATGATCCCCATGCCCCCGAGCCACACCAGCTCCGCCCGCCAGACATGGATCGATGGCGGCAGACCGTCGAGACCGGTGAGCACGGTGGCACCGGTCGTGGTCAGCCCCGACATGCTCTCGAAGTAGGCATCGGTGAAGCTGAGCCCCGGCAGGTAGCGGAGCAGCGGCAGGGCCGCGAACACCGGGAGCACGGTCCACGCCAGGACCACCAGCAGGAACCCGTCGCGGATCTGGAGATCGGCGCGATAACGACGCGTGCACTGCCACAGAAGCAACCCGCACGCGACGGTCGCGCCCAGGGCCTCTACGAATACGGCGCGCGCCGCATCGTTGCCATGGATCCACGCCACCAGGATAGGGAGCACCATGCCGAGCCCGAAAAGCGCGATGACGAGCCCGAGCACATGGGCGACCCTCAAGAGTCGTGTCATCGAGATCCTGACGGATATAGTTGATGAGCCAGAGGAAGTTGATGGGCCAGAGCTAGTCGATGGGCTAGATGTAGTTGATGGCGACTTCGAAGAGCTTCTCGACCTTGGGCACCAGGGTCTTGTGTACGGCGAAGACGATCACGTGGTCGTCGGGTTCGATGACCACGTCGTGGTGGGCGATGAGGACCCTGGGCTCGGCCCCATCCGGTGCGCCGTTCATCCCTCGCACCACCGCCCCGATCGTGACGCCCTTGGGCAGCGGGATCTCGTCGATGCGCCGTCCGACCACGCGCGAGGAGTCGTAATCGCCGTGCACGACGATCTCCAGGGCCTCGGCGGCGCCGCGCCGCAGGCTGTGTACCGCGACCACGTCCCCGCGCCGCACGCGGGCGAGGAGCGTGCCGATGGTGGCCTGGGCCGGGGAGATGGCGATGTCGATCTGCCCGCTCTGCAGCAGGTCGACGTAGCTGCCGCGGTTGATGAGGGCGATGACCCGGCGCGCGCCCAGGCGCTTGGCCAGGAGCGAGGACATGATATTGTCCTCGTCGTCGTTGGTGATGGCGCAGAAGAGATCCATGTCGGCGATCCCCTCGGACACCAGTAGCTCTTCGTCGGTGGCGTCCCCGGCCAGGACCAGCGTGTGGTCGAGGTCCGCGGCCAGGCGCTTTGCGTTGCGCTTGTCCACCTCGATGAGCTTCACCTGATAATTCTGCTCCAGGGCCTTTGCAAGCCGCCGCCCGATGTTGCCGCCACCGGCGATCATGATGCGCTTGGTGGGCTTGTCCATGCGCCGGAGCTCGCCGATGACGGCGCGCAGATGCGCCTTGGCGGCGATGAAGAACACCTCGTCCTGGGCCTGGATCACGGTGTTGCCTTCGGGGATGAGCGGCCGATCGGCGCGGAAGATCGCCGCCACCCGGGTGTCGATCTGGGGCATGTGGGTCCTCAAGTCCTGCAGCTCGTGCCCGACCAGCGGCCCGCCGTGAAAGGCCCGGATGGCGGCCAACTGCACCTGGCCCGCGGCGAAATCGAGGACCTGCAAGGCTTCGGGGTAGGTGACGAGCTTGGCGATGTACTCGGTAATGATCTGCTCGGGGCAGATCGGTACATCGACCGCGAAGTTGTCCACGCCGAAGACCTCGGGTCGATCGAGAAAATCGGCGGCGCGGATGCGTGCGACCCGGACCGGGGTATGGAACAAGGTGGCGGCGAGCTTGCAGGCCACGAGATTGACCTCGTCCCGCCTGGTCACCGCCAGGAGCAATTCGGCGTCCATGGCCCCGGCGCGTTCCAGCACCGAGGGGTGCGAGGCATCGCCACACACGGTGGCGAGGTCGTAACGGTCTTCCAGGAATTTCAGGCGCGCGTCGTCGGTATCGACGACGGTGATGTCGGATCGCTCCGAGATCAAGCTCTCGGCGATCGCCGATCCGACCCGTCCCGCCCCCAGGATCAGAACCCTCATCCCCCCTCCCCTCTCGCGACCCGGACCCTCGGTCGGGCTCCGCGGCGGCGCGAACTGTAGCATAGGCGCTGGCGCCGCACGATTCCCGGTCCGTCGGGCCGCGGCGCGAGCGCGATGCGATAGGTGCACGCCTCGTCGACCAGGATCAGCATCAATAGCGGTCGGTGCGGTCACGAAAGTCACCGGTGCCGGGTCCGTCCCTGAGGTCATGGATGGACGGCCCGCCGGTGCGCGGGCGAGCGTAAGGCGCATGGACATGGGACCGGGCAGGCGCAAAAATAACCGGATAGGCCGCACACCAGGGGATCCCGAATGGCTCTAACGCTCAAGGACCACGACCGGCACGGTTACGCGGACTACCTGCACTGGCAGGAAGACGTGCGCCATGAGTTGATCGATGGCATCGTTTCCATCTCATGGCAACATCGCGGGAGAGATCTTCCGGCAGATCGCGAACGGCAGGCCCGACGTCCAGGAGCTGGCCGGGGAAACACCGGTCGGGTGCTCCTGGGCGTCACCATCCTCTGGGACGCGCTCGCGGCCCGGCTGCCCCGGCCCGAGTGCTGAGAGTTTGTGAAAAGACCGCCTGCGCTCGGGACGGTTTTTTCACTGACCCGTGTGCTTGGACTTCCCTGAATAACAATCCCCTTCAACCGAGAGGTTCGCCGACATGCCCTCCGAGCTCACCGGCTTTGGTGAGATTGCCTCTCACCTCGACAATCCCATGGTCCTCATCGGATTGGCACTCTTGCTGGTCTTTGGTGTTCGCCGGGCACTCATACTCTCGGGGGTCCTGCCGCCGGTCGATCGAAAGACGAGCGGCATCATCAGTCAATCCCTGCTTCGCTATGGCTCTTGGATTGCGGTGTTGCTCATCGTGCTCGGCATTGCTTCTGGCGCGTACCAGACCCAGCGCGAGACGCAACCGGCGATCGTCAATGCCGAAACGGCGAGCAAGGCCATAAAGGTACTGACCAAGCAGCTCCAGACCAAGCGCCTTCAGGCGCAGGAACGCCAAGACCAGATCGAAGCGCTTACCGAAACGGTCCAGGCCCTGGCAAGGAAGCAGGATGCCCCCGGCGTCAAGGAAGCCCTCGCGGCGTTGGCGCAGGGACAGACCGAGGCGGCCAAGGCCATTTTCGCCAAGGCCGTCGAGGCGAAGGCCGTCGAAGGGGCGGCCGCGAATCGGGAGGCCGCCGAGGCGGCACGGCACCTCGGGGCCTTGGCCGTTCTGGATGATACCGAGGAGGCGCTGCGCTGGTATCGACGAGCCGTCGAGCTCGATCCGGCGAACGCTGACGGGTGGAATCAGCTGGGCCATCTCTATCACTGGACAGGGCCGCTCGACCAGGCGGAGGCCGCTTTCCGGAAGGTCGTCACCCTCGGTGAGGCAAACGCTGACATGGAGGCCATTGCCGCGGGCACCGGCAACCTCAGGCTCATCTACCGGACGCGCGGCGAGCTCGACCGGGCCGAGGAGATGTACAAGAAGGCGCTGGCAATCGAGGAGAAGCTCGGCCGCCAGGAGGGCATGGCCAGAAACTACAGAAACCTAGGGATCATCTACCGGAAACGCGGCGAGCTCGACCGGGCCGAGGAGATGCACAAGAAGGCGCTGGCGATCGAGGAGAAGCTCGGCCGCCAGGAGGGCATGGCCGCAGACTACGGCAACCTCGGGCTCATCTACCGGACGCGCGGCGAGCTCGACCGGGCCGAGGAGATGTACACGAAGGCGCTGGCGATCGAGGAGAAGCTCGGCCGCCAGGAGGGCATGGCCAACCAGTACGGCAACCTCGGGATCCTCTACCAGACGCGCGGCGAGCTCGACCGGGCCGAGGAGATGTACACGAAGGCGCTCGTCCTTTTCAAGGAGACCGGCGCAGCGCCCCGCGTGAAGCAAGTCCAGACGTGGCTGGACACCTTGAACAAGTCAAGCAGGAAGAGATGAGGCGTTCCGGTACATCCCACCGATCGGATCCTCACCGTCTACCGGCTCGGCCCGGCTGCCCCGTCCTGAATATTGACCCGGGGGCGGTGAGACGTTGATCCGGGGGCAGCCGGGGGGCCACCCCTACCGTAGGGGCCGCGACCCGTGCCCCCCGTCCCAGATCCTTACCCCGGCGCGCGGAAGGGCCTTACTCAAAACGTATCCGGGAACAGACGCTCGCTTCCGTCGATGTCTCCCGTGCTCGCGTAATCCAGCGGGGCGGCGTCCGGGTGCAGGATCGCGCCGTCGACGACACGGCCGAGGACCAACTCATGGTCGCCGGCCGGATGGTGGCCGTACAGCGAGCAATCGAAGTACGCGAGCGCATCGACCAAGACCGGGGAGCCCGTACGACGGACGATCCACGCGATGCTCGCAAGCTTGTCCGCGCCTTGTGGCTGGCCGAAGTGCGCAGCCAACGCCATTTGATCCGCGCGCAGGACGCTGACGGCAAAGGCCCCGCCCTCGATCAGGAGCCGATACGAGCCGTGCTCGCGGTGAACGGCGAGGGCCAAGAGCAGCGGATCGAAGGAACACTGCATGACCCAAGCCGCGGTGAATGCGTTGTGTAGGGCGCCGTGAGCGACTCCGATCACGTACACGCCGTGGGTCAGCCGGCGACAGAGCGCCGCGATCGTATGGCTCACCGGCCGAAACGTCGACTCACGATCCACCACGCATGGTCACGCATCGGGTTTTTTTGATCCCCTCACCCTGCCCTCTCCCGGAGGGAGAGGGGATTTTGGGCAGGCGATTAATGGCTATCGCCGTTCAGGAAACCGCCCTCCAGCACCTTGCCGCCCGGCACGAGACTACCCGCGGCCAGCACTACTCGTGGTTTCAGGACCGCCCCGTCCATGACGGTGGCGCGCATTCCGATTAAAGACAATCGTCCTCGAGCGCAGCAGATTTTTTCACAAGCTCTCAGGCGGCCGGGCCACGCGCCGTCAACAGGCGCTCGATGGCGAGCGCCAGCGGCTCGCACTCGACCCGGTCCTCGGCCAGGAACGTCTTGACGAGCGGCAGCCCCTCGCCCCAGCACCAGGCGAGCGCCGGCGCCACGACATCGGCCGGTATCTTAGGCTCGGCGAGACGATGCTCGACCGCCAGCGCGCTGCCGAGGGCCTGGACGGCCTCCAGGAGTGCCTGCCGGCCCTCGGCGGCCAGTTCGGCGGCGCCGAGCACCCGGCTCATCTTCAGGCGCCGCTCGGCCTGGCCGCGGTGGGCACCGGCCTTTGCTCGCTCGGCCTCCGACAATGCCGCTCGGGGTGCCGTTGCCGCTCCGTCACCGAGCAAGGGACGGCTGCCGCGCGTGGTGCGCTGGATCAGGCCGGCCTGGGCGAGGCGCTCGAGGGTCTCGGCCATGTGCCGGTCCATGACCTCCAGGTGGAGGGGCGCGAGCGGGTCGCCCTTTCCCGGACCCGCGATCTCCCGATGCAGTGCCTCGAGCTCCCGGCGCCAGCGTTCGGCATCGCGCTCGACCACGACCACGACCACGGAGTGCTCGCCGTCGAGCGGGTATTCTTCCTCGCAACGCAGGAGGGCTGCGCCCAGCCGTTCCTGGACTCGCAGGGCGAAGGCTTGGGCACGGTCCGTCGGCACGGGTGCGACGGGCGGCGGGACCCCCGGCCCACGGGTGCCTACGAGCTGGTTCAAGCGTTCCAGGAAGGCCTGTTTGCCACCGCCGAAGGCGATCGCGTCGAGGTCGCCCTTGAGGTCCAGCACGCCCTCGGCGAGTGCCTGCTTGTTGGCGAGCGTCCCGAGCATGCGATGCTCGATGGTGCCTTCGGAGACCAGATGGATGACGGTCACGGGCCGCGTCTGATACTTGCGCCAGGCGCGCGCGATGCGCTGTTCGAGCCGTGCCGGGTTCCAGGGCAGATCGCAATTGATTACCACGCTGGCGTTCTGAAGATTCAAGCCGGTGCTGCCGGCGTCGGTGCTGAGAAACACGCGGCATTCCGGATCGGTCTTGAAGAGGTTGATCTCGCCGCGGCGGCGCAACTGCGGGACGCTGCCCGTGTGCCAGGCACAGCCGAGACCGCGCTCGGTGCACAGGCGGCGCACGAGCAGGAGCATGCGCTCCCACTCCGAGAAGATGATCACCTTCACATCCGCGTTGTCCCGGCATTCCTCGAGGATCTTTTCGAGCTCGCCGAGCTTTGGGCAAACGGGATCGTCCGGGTCCAGGATGTAATTGGTATCGCAGATCATGCGCATCATCGCCAATTCGCGCTGCAGCTTGTCCTGCTCGCTCTGGGTGAGCGGGCGGCGGCGGGCCTGCGCGGCGAGCCGCATGACCTCTGCTTCGTGATCGGTATAGGCCTTTTTCTGCCCGTCCGATAAGGGCACGAAGAAGGTCTTGTCGGTGCGGTCCGGGAGCTCGGTCTCGACATCGGCCTTGCGGCGCCGGAGCATGTAGGGTTTGATGCGGGCGTTCAGGCTCGCGAGGCTCTGATAACCGCTCGGGCGGCCGCGGTCGTCCAGCCGGTAAAACTCGCGATTGAAGCGGAACAGCGGGCCGAGCACCGTGGGATCGAGAAAGTCCATCAAGGAATGGATCTCATCGATACGGTTCTCGATGGGCGTACCGGTCAGCACGAACGCATAACGGCTCTCCAGGCGCTTGATCGCCTGCGCCGTCTTCGTGCTCCAGTTCTTGATGCGTTGCGCCTCGTCCAGGACCACGATATCCGGCTTGAGCTCGGCATTGACGGTGAGCGCGTCCTTGACCATCTGCTCGTAATTGACGATGGTGAAAAACGGCGCGTGCCCATAGGCACCGAGCCGCGCCTTCGGCCCGCCGAAGACGATCTGGTAGGGCAAGGGGGTAAACCGCCGGATCTGCTCCTCCCATTCCGTCTTGAGTGAGGCGGGCGTGACGATGAGCGCGCGCCGGGCCTGACTGAGCCGGTGCAGAAGTGCGCACGCGGCGATGGCCTGGATGGTCTTGCCGAGGCCCATCTCGTCGGCCAACAACGCGCGCTCGTTGAAGGCCAGGTGCAGCATGCCCTCGCGCTGGTAGGGGAACAGCGGCACGGTGGTCTCCTGCGCCGGCCAGGACCCGCCCTGCACCCGGTGCTCGTAGGCCTTGCGCAGGGCCTTGCGTTCCGATGCCCGGCACCGCGCCAGGATCCACGGCTCGACCTCCTGCGAGATCCGCAGCCTCGGGATCGCGACCTGCCTCAAGCGTTCGAGCGCCTCCTCGGCGGCGCCGTCCCGCAAGAGCCCGTGCGCGTCGAATAGATCCCTCAGCGGCTTGGGGAGCTCCTTCAGATCGCCCACGGCGCGCAGAGTGCCGGCGGCGCCGTCGGGGACGATGTCGATGCGCTCGCCACCCATTTCCTGGGCGGCCTTGAAGGGTCTTCTGGCGCGCGCTTCCAGGTGCAGCAGCACCGCCTCGACGTGCTTGCAGGTGCCGAGGCCGTTGATGCGAAAATCCACGCAACTGCACACGAACCGGCGCTCGCGCAGGTCGCGGACCTCGACCGAATAATCGAGCCCACTCGGCGAGCCGACGCGGAAGTTTGAGAAGATCGGGTGCCTGGGATCGAGATTCCGTATGGTGAAACGCTCTGTGTGGGCGCGGATGCGGCGGCGCTCGACCTCCTCCTCGTCGGTGGTGCGCCAGTCGTGAGCGGACGGGAGCTTGCGGGCGGCGGGTTGTCGGCGGGCCATGGCGCGCGGGAGGATAGGGGATCCGCCGCCCCTTTGTCGATCACCCCCCCCCTTTGTCGATCACTCCTGGGTCGATCACTCCTGGGTCGATCACTCCTGGCTTCGCAAGCCGGCGGGCGATCCGTTAAGCTTCGCGCATGGACCCGGTCCGCGAGGTGCTGCTCCCCGACATCGGCGATTTTAAGGACGTCGAGGTCATCGAGGTCCTCGTCAAACCCGGCGATGACGTAGAGGCCGAGACCCCGCTCGTTACGCTCGAGAGCGACAAGGCCACCATGGAGGTGCCCTCGCCCTACGCCGGCACCGTCCAGTCCATCCAGGTCCAGGTCGGGGACAGGATCTCCGAAGGCGCCGTGATCCTCGCCCTCGCGGAGCGATCCGCAGGCGGGGCGTCCGCGGAGAAGACCGCGGGCGGAGCGCAGCCAGCCCCTGTGGCGGATAGCGCAGCGCGCGAGGGCACGGCCAAGACCTCGCCGACCGCGGCGCCGACCATGGCCAAGCCCTCGCCGGCCGAGCCGCCGGCGCCAACGGCGGCGCTCCCCGGCGACCCGGCCGAGCCCAGACCGCCCCCCGCGCTACCGCGGTCTGCCGAAGTCGTGCGGGGGAGCCGCAGCGCCCGGGCACACGCGAGCCCGTCGGTGCGGCGCTTCGCTCGCGAGCTGGGCGTAGACCTCGGGCTCGTGACCGGCTCCGGACCCAAGGGCCGCCTCCTCAAAGACGACGTCACTGCTTTTACGCGCAAGGCCCTCTCGGGTCCGGTCATCGGCGCTCCGGCGGGAGGGGGATTGGTGTCCGCGGTGCCGCCCATCGACTTCTCGCGCTTCGGTCAAACCGAGCTGCGTCCGCTCTCAAAGGTCAAGCGCATCGCCGGAGAGCACCTGCACCGGAGCTGGGCCACGATCCCGCACGTCACCCAGTTCGACGAGGCCGACATCACCGAGCTCGAGGCGTTTCGTCAGGCCAAGCGCAAGGAGGCTGCACAAGCGGACATCAAGCTCACCCTCCTCGCCTTCCTGCTCAAGGCCGCTGTCGTGGCCCTGAAGAGATACCCCGAGGTCAACGCCTCGCTGACGAGCGACGGCGAGGGGCTGGTCTTGAAGAAGTATTTCCACATCGGGATCGCGGTGAACACCGATCTAGGCCTGTTCGTCCCCGTGATCCGGGACCTGGACCAGAAGGGCCTCTTCCAGCTCGCCGCGGAGGTCCAGGCGCTCTCCGCCCGCGCCCGGGCGGGTAAGATCGAGCCGCGCGAGCTGCAAGGCGGGTGCTTCACGGTCTCGAGCCTGGGCGGGGTGGGCGGCACCGGCTTCACCCCGATCATCAACCTCCCGGAGGTAGCGATCCTGGGCGTCTCCCGCGCCGCCATGAGGCCCGTCCACGACGGTCAGGGGTTCGCCCCGCGCCTCATCCTGCCCCTCTGCCTGTCGTACGACCATCGGGTCATCGACGGGGTCGCCGCGGCCGGGTTCACGCGCCTCCTCGCAGAGGTGCTCTCGGACATCCGCCACCTCCTCCTGTGAGCGCCCTCCTGTGAGCGCAGTAGAGAAGACCGAGGTCGCGGTGATCGGGGCGGGGCCGGGGGGTTACGCTTGCGCCTTCCGCGCCGCCGATCTGGGCAAGAAGACCGTGCTCATCGAGCGTTATCCCGACCTCGGAGGCGTTTGCCTCAACGTCGGCTGCATCCCCTCGAAGGCGCTCTTGCACGTCGCCCGACTCATCGACGAGATCCGGGCGTTCAAGCAGCACGGCATCGACCTCGGCACACCGCGGATCGAGACCGAACCGTTGCGAAACTGGACCGAAGGTGTGGTGCGGCGACTGACGGGCGGGCTCAAGACCCTGGCCAGGCAGCGGCGGGTCACGGTGCTGCACGGCACCGCCGCCTTCCGGTCCCCGCACGAGCTTCACGTCGCCGGGGCCCCTGGTGATGAACCCCGGGGGGAACACCTGGTATCGTTCGAGCACGCGGTCATCGCCGCGGGCTCGCAGTCAGCGAATATCCCCGGCCTACCGGAAGATCCCAGGGTGCTGGACTCGACCGCTGCGCTCAGGCTGGCCTCCCTCCCCAAGCGCCTCTTGGTCATCGGCGGCGGGGTCATCGGCCTCGAAATGGCCTGCCTCTACGACGCCCTGGGCTCGGAGATCACGGTCGTCGAGCTCACCGATCGGCTCCTGTCGGGCTGCGATCCGGACATCGTGAAACCCCTCGAACGGCGCCTGCGCGAGCGTTATGCCGGGGTGCACCTCGCAACCCGCGTCCTCGGGATCGCAGCCGGCCCTGACGAGCTCTCGGTACCTCTCGAAGGCCGGGCCGGCCCCTTCACCCAGGGATTCGACGCCGTCCTCTGCGCCGTGGGCCGGCGCCCCAACGGCCATCGCCTCGGGGCCGAGCACGCCGGGGTCTCGGTCAGCGAGGCCGGTTACATCCCGATCGACGATCAGATGCGGACCAACGTGCCGCACATCTTCGCCATCGGCGACATCGCGAGACCCCCGCTCCTGGCTCACAAGGCGGCGCACGAGGGTCGGGTCGCCGCCGAGGTGATCGCGGGGCACAAGAGCGGCTTCGAGGGAAGAGTGGTGCCCTCCGTCGCCTATACCGATCCCGAAATCGCCTGGGTCGGATTGACCGAGACCGATGCCCAGGAGCAGGGGGTCCGCTACGGCAAGGGCGTGTTCCCGTGGGCGGCCAACGGGCGGGCGCTCAGCTATAACCGCGGCGAGGGATTGACCAAGCTGCTCTTCGACGAGTCGGACCACCGCCTCCTCGGCATGGCCGCGTGCGGCCCGAACGCCGGAGACCTCATCGCCGAAGGGACGCTCGCGATCGAGATGGGCTGCGATGCCCGCGACATCGCGCTCACCATCCACCCCCACCCCACCCTCTCCGAGACCGTCGGCCAGGCCGCCGAGGTCTTCGAGGGCACGGTCACCGATCTGTATCTCCCGCGCCGCTAGCCTACGGCGCGTTTCAATGCCTCGACCACCCGCTCGATCTCCGCCTCGGTGAGGTGGTTGTGGAAAGGCAGTGCCAAGGTGCGGCGGGCGAGCGCCTCGGTGACCGGCAGCATGCCCGGGCCCGTACCGAGGCGCTCGCGCACGTAGGGCTGGAGGTGCATGGGCGGGAAGTAAGCGCGCGCCGGGACCCCCTGTGCCTCCATGGCGAGCACGATCCGGTCGCGGTCCACACCCTCCGCGAGGCGCACCACATACACGAACCAGCTCATGCGCACATGCGACCGGACCGCGGGGGTATCGAGCCAGTTGAACCCCCTGAGAAGCGCCGAATAGCGGGCCGCGACCCGCTCTCGGCGCATCAGGAAGGCCCCGATCCGCTCGAGCTGCGAGATCCCGAGCGCCGCCGACAGCTCGTCCATGCGGTAGTTGTAGCCGAGCAGGAGGTGCTCGAGCCAGGCGCTGCCCTCGGCCCGCCCCTGATTGCGCAGGCTCTTCACGAGCCCGGCAAGCCGTCCGTCGCGCGTCACGATGGCCCCGCCCTCGCCGGTCGTCATCTGCTTGTTCGGATAGAACGCGAACGCCGCGGCCGCACCGAAGCCGCCGATCCGCCTGCCGCGGTACTCGGCGCCCAGGGCCTCGCAGGAGTCGTCGATGAGCTCGAGCCCATGGCGCGCGGCGATCGCCGCGAGGGCATCCCACTCGACTGGGTGCCCGAAGACATCCACCGCCATGATGGCGCGGGTTCGGCCGGTCACCCGGCGCGCCGTGTCCTCGGGGTCCAGGGTGTACTGCTCGGGCTCGATGTCGGCGAAGACGGGGCGGGCCCCGACATACAGGATGGCGTTGACGCTCGCGGCAAAGGTGAACGAGGGCACCAGGACTTCGTCCCCCGGCCCACAGCCGAGGCCCTTCAAGATCAGGTGCAGCGCCGCCGTCCCGGAGCTGACCGCGACGGCATGGGGGACCCCGGCGTATTCCGCGATGCGATGCTCGAACTCCTCGGCCCTGGGGCCGAGCGCCAGGCGCCCGGAGCGCAGGACCCCGGTGACGGCCTCGACGTCGGTCTCATCGATATCGGGCGCAGACATCGAGATCGAGGGCGTCGAGGTCAGGGGATCAGGGCCCATCGGATACCTCCGCGACCGGCCGCCGCGGGGCGCCCCGCTGCACGCACGCTACCCCATGCGGAGGTTCTGTAGTCGTGCGCAGAAGATACTGGGCGGCGGCGGAGGCATCGATCACGTAGCGTGTCACACGAGATCGTGGCGACGCTCCTGTCGCTCCGCTGCGAGTAGCGACGCCCCTGAGTCCCCCAGGTCAGTCACCGGGCGCTCGGCAAGACGGTCGTGCCATTGTCGTCGTGCCAGTTCGTGTTCGATGGCGCTCAGCACGATGTCGCTGAGCGTGCATTTGTGCCCTTGTGCGTAGCGGCGCAAACGTTGATGCAAGGTATCGGGAACGTGCTTGACTTGGAGATTCGCCATCGCATGAACATGGCATGCTATGAGCCTGCGGTCAAGGTCCCGATGCCGACAAGCCGGGTTTGACACGGCCCCGGTCCGCATCGTGTTGTGGGGCACCCCGCATCCCCGGCTGTCGCCGGTCAACAGCGCCTCGCCCCGGCCGACGCACAGGCCGGACAAGGGCCGCATTGAAAAACCACACTGAATCTCTTATCGTTATCTCTTATCGCTGGCGCCGGGGGGAGCGATCCCTGGAAAGACACCATCATTCAGCGCCCGACCGGCTTGGATCGGCGTCTCGTGTGGGCCCGTCGCTGGCCGCGGGCCACCTGATGCCGATCGCCGATCCGAGGATCCCATGAGCGAATCCGTCCCACCGGGACCGGCCAATATAATCAGGATGGGCTCGTCCACAGCCATGACTTCCCGGTCCGGCCCGCGCGGCGCGCCTCCTTCCCAAGCCGTCTGCCAAGGTGCCGGCCTCTCCAGTGAAGAGGCACGCTATATCGACGTGCGGCAGGGGACTCATTGTCGTGCGTGTGGATCCAACGTTCGCTCGATCGCGCTGGCCAAGGCGCTGCTCGGCTCTTTTCAGTTCGAAGGCACCCTCGACGGTTTCGTCGACAATGTCGACCACCACGCCCTGGGGTTCTCGAGATAAACGAGGGCCGGTTTCCAACTGCGAGCTGCTTCCTTACCTGTACCCGCCGGGCTCGCATTCGTGGCAAGGAAATAGTGAGAACCGTTAGAACATGAGCCCCCACGATAAAGCGGCGGCTGAACGCGACCAATTGCGCCGGGAGCTTCAAGCCATCCGCCATTCTACCTCTTGGCGCCTGACGGCACCACTGCGGTTCGTTAAGCGCGGGGCAAGCAGCTTACTACGGAGGTTTCTAAAGGCGGCTTGGATTCCCGTGAAGGCGTTCTACCGGGTACTACCGCTATCTGTCCGGCCCAAGGTGAAGAACTGGCTCTTCGGGTCGTTCCCCGTCCTCTTTGCACATTCGCCTGATTATCGGCGCCGGCTCGTCGTTACAACCGACCAGAAGCAGCCAGAAGCTTTCCTCTCTGAAAAGCCGGTGTTGGTCCCTTCAGTCCATGCCCACATGCTGCACGAAAACGGAAAACGCGACCTAACGCACGACTCCGTTCACCGAGACGACAAGGCGTACACGCCACGACCTCCGGATACGTCGTACAATGTTCTTGACATTCCTTATGATTTGCTGATCTCTCCCCCACACCTCGGATGTGACGACGAGGTCTGCGTATTTGTAACCTATTCCCCAACTCCGACGATCAGCCAACCCACGCTTCGATACATCGAAGCTCTTCGCCGGTCAGGTATGAAGCTGCTCTTGGTCGCCGCTACGGATGACCTCCGGGCCCCGACAAACGTTGACATCAGCGGTCTGACCGGCCTCATTGTCCGCGGCAATCACGGCTACGACTTTGCCGCATGGGCAACCGCACTTGCGATCTTACCCGACCTCTGGAACGTACGAACCCTTGTGCTTGCGAATGATAGCGTATACGGGCCAACATCGCAGGCGGCCCTTAACGATGTGCTTGAACGTATCCGGCACAGCACCTCCGATATCATTGGGCTCACAGAAAGTCATCAAGACACACATCATATTCAGAGCTATTTTGTGGCACTGAAAGCGCGCGCCTTGACGTCGGACCAGGGCAGGGAGTTTTGGGATAACGTGCGCAGCCATTCTACCAAACAGATGGTAATTAACCGGTACGAGCTCACTTTTCTGGCACAATGCAAACGCGGGCACCTCACCCATGACATACTCTTCTCATTGCCCCATGCACTTCTCCTCCAACCTGGAAACCCGACTTTGCTCCATTGGCGCTTACTTGCAGCGCAAGGATTTCCATTTCTCAAGGCACAGCTCCTTAGAGATGATCTGCCCGGTACCAATAGCGAGGGGTGGGAGGTCATCTTTGATGAGACACCAAATATGGTGCGTCTAATTAAAGACCATTTATGGTCTGTCACAGGTACATCCATAGAAAGCAGAACGTGTGCCGTAAACAAATGGGAAGGAGACCATTTGTCGTGGAGCCCAGATTTGACCTCGAAACAGGACGCTATCAGCAGTTGCAGGCCTCGCGAAGACTGGGACCTCGCGATCGAAGTGCCATTTGCCGCTCTATCAGGGAGCGCCCGCGTCCCCAGGATCGAGCGGGTCGCCGTCATTGCCCATGTGTTCTATCCGAGCATGCTAGACGAAATGCTAGGCTACCTCGGAAACATTCCGTCGCCGGCGGACATCTTCATTTCGACCGACACGGATGAGACAAAACGCGATATGGCAGCCGCGCTGGCGGACTACTCCAATGGTTCAGTCGATCTGCGCGTCTTTGAGAACCGAGGGCGTGATATCGCACCAATGATCGTTGGCTTCCGAGAGGTATTTACTCGTTACGACATCTTCCTCCATATCCATTCCAAACGTTCACCGCACAATCCGCAGTTGGAGTGCTGGCGGACGTATCTCTTTGAGCAGCTCCTCGGATCGAGAGAGATAGTTCAATCGATTTGGCACATGCTTGCCCATTCTGATGTCGGCATAGTTTTCCCGCAACACTTTCCTCCTATCCGTAGCTTGATCAATTTCGGGCGCGATTATGATTTAAGTAAGACTCTCATGCGAAGAGCTGGCATCCCTTTCAGCGCCGCCATAGTTCTCGAGTTTCCTTCGGGGTCTATGTTCTGGGGAAAGTCTGCAGCCTTACGCAAACTGTTGGATCTGAAGCTCCAGTTCGTAGACTTCCAGGACGAAGACGGACAGGTTGATGGAACGCTGGCGCACGCGATCGAGAGATCGTTCCTTTATTTCGCAGAAGCAAGCGGTGCACGGTGGGCCAAGGTGGTCCAGTTGAAGGATAGCAACGGAGCGAACACCGTGCTTCCGGTCAACGATCTCAGCACACTCGATCGTACGGTCGCAAAATCTTATAGGAGACTTCTAGGAAACAGTACTGCTTATGCTCCTGCCAGAGCCGGCATCAAGGAGGTGAAGAATATCTGGGCAACTCCAGAACGCTCCATGCGGCCGAGACTTACCCTTCTGGTCCCCACGCTTAAGGCGGAGCAGACGTTGGGCGACATGACTACTGTGTCGAGGGTGTTTGAAATCCTTAGAAGGGAACTCGAAGGCGATTTCGACGCTAGGATAGCGTCGCTTAACGACAACGTCGATGCTGCATCAATGAGGCGCTTTCCCGGCTTTCAGCTCCTAAAGCTGGGCGCAACCAGCGACTATGAAAAGCGCATCGTCATCGACGCGAGCAACGAACGCTCTGGTCAGATCCCTATCCGTCCGAGGGAGCTCTTTGTAGCAACTGCGTGTTGGACGGCCGTTAGCGCGTTCCGCCTCAGGCAGAGACAGATGGAGTTCTTTGCGCAAGCACCGCCTGTTATATATTTGATACAAGATCATGAGCCCGACTTGTACGGATGGTCGGCGCGGCATGCTATAGGGGTTGGGACATACATGCATCCAGCGGATACGATCGCCGTAATCGATTCGGAGGAGCTCTGTAACTTCATGGTGGCCACTTACAACTTTATTGAGACATACGTCGCTCCGTATCAGATGAGTCCAACGCTTATCGCCCATCTCTGCGCTCGGCCAAAGAGAAGGGAGATCGTTTTTTACGGTCGTCCAGGGGTGCCCTGTAACGGCTTCGAGATACTGATAGGAGCGCTGCGTGTCTGGCAGCAATGTTGCCCCACAGCAGCGCGAGATTGGTCGATCACATCGGTCGGAGAAGCGTACGCGACCGACCGAGTTGCATGCGTTCGTAACCTTCGGGTTCTGGGGAAGCTGTCTCCGGCAGAGTATATCGGTTTGTTAAACTATGCGTCGGTAGGTATTTCCCTCATGATATCGCCGCGGCCGAGTAAGGCGGCACTGGAAATGGCTAGAGCGGGTCTCATTACCATTACAAATGCTTATCGGCATAAGGATCTCAGCCTACGACACGAGAATATCGTGTCCATAGAACGCGTCGATGAAGAGACGTTAGGGGAAGCAATTGAAAAGGCAGTGGAGATGGCGGAAGAGAGGGTCGGAAACAGGTGCGAGCTGTTCGACATAAAACCTATCAAGTGCCCTATGCCGGCGTTCGACGGGGCGACATTTGCGGACAGGTTGAGGGAGCTGGTTGCGTAAGTGGTACGAGGCCAGTTCTCAATCCTGAAGCAACTGCCGCGCGTGAGTTCCACGAGCGCAGGGGCACCTTCTCGTTCGAGATGAACCCCGCCGAGGGCTAAGAGCTCGCGAAACCCGTGTTGCCGTTCGGCTGCCACGCGTGGGAGAAGCACGACCTCGCGTTCTGGAGCCGCTTTATCGCATTGGCCGGATGATTTTGGCGGCAACGGGCGGCAATTCGGCGAGCACTGGGTGCCACGGCCCGGTGTCGCGGCCCGTGTAGGGCCCGCTTAGCGCAAAGCGCAAGCGATGTAGACCGAGGGCGGGCCAGGAGCCGGGCCTGCGCAGAACCGCGACGACCGCATCGTTGCGCAGGCGGGCGGCGAGTTGCGCGTCCTTGTGCGGACCGGTCGAGAGGCAACGTGCAAAGTCCCACCGCGCCACCGCGCCGGCGACTAGCGGATCGATCGAGGCGCGGCACGCGGGATAGATGTCTTCAATCGGGATCATAGAGCGGTAGCGGCGCAGGATGTCGGTGGTCTCGTCGAAGGTGTGGCCGAGATTGCGGTTCTCGGTACCGCCTTCGTAGTAGAGGCCCAGCACCTCTCGCACATGGATTCCGCCGCGCGCCCAGCCGGCGCGGATGAAGAAGTCGTAGTCGCCCGCAATCTTGAGGTTCGCATTGAAGAGGCCGACGTGGTCGTGAAGGTCGCGCCGCCACATCGGCTGCGGCCCGACGAGGCTATGCATGAGGAGTTGCCGTAGGCTGTAGTCGGGCCAGTTGAAGACACGGTCGGCGGTGTTGTTCTCAAACGGTTCGTTCGCTCCGCGCGTGATGTATGCATCGGCGTAAGCCACGCCCACGCCGCTACGCTCGAGCGCGTTCGCGAGAACCTCGAGCGCGTCGGCACGGTGGCGATCATCGCTGTTGGCGTTGGTAAGGAACTGTCCTTCGGAAAGTGCGACGCCGCGGTTCCACGCGCCGTAGATCGTCTCGCGCTCGGTGCGCACGTACTTGATGTTTGGGTGGCGCGCCGTGTACTCAAGGACGATCGGCTCCTCGCCCTCCTGCGAGCCGCTGTTTACCACCGCGATCTCCATCTCGCCGCGCTGGAACAACGTCTGGGCAACAAGGTCCTGCATGGCACCGCGCACAAAGTGCTCTGAGTTGTAGAGCGAGACAATGGCCGAGACGCGGATGGACATCAGCGCTGAAGCGAGAGCGTGCGGCGTGATTCAGAATGGCCTGAACGCGTTGACGAGCGGGGCGTGCAGGCGCGGCTGCTGTATCATCTCCGACAGCATCATTGCCAGGAAACGGACTGCTGCGACCTCGCGTTAAGCTCCACGCCCGGCACCTCGGTGGAACGGTGCGCCTGCAGGCTCAAGCGCTTCTTGATGTAGCGCCAGGTCTGCCGGCCCCTGTAGATGAGATTCATGCGACCTCTTGACGCGACATGCTGTCGAGGATATGACGGAGCGGGAAGTGCTCCGGATCTTTCTGCGACCAGTAGACCAGCCCCTCGCGCATGTGGCACCGCCACGACGGGTTGTTGCGGATGGTGCTGGACTCGATGGCTTGAGGGATCTCGCGAAACCAGCGCTGCGAACCGTACGCGTCCGCGAACCGCCAGAACGGCGAGGTGAGCCCAGCCTTAGCG
Source organism: Gammaproteobacteria bacterium (assembly GCA_052387115.1). GTDB lineage: Bacteria > Pseudomonadota > Gammaproteobacteria > JACCXJ01 > JACCXJ01 > JACCXJ01. The sequence goes on from JBQTJM010000364.1 coordinate 24,953, forward strand.
AGGCGATGCGTGTGCTCCACGTGCTCCCATGCGTTGTGGAAGTTCTCGTCGAGGTATCCGACGATATCGATGGCCCGCCGCGTGTACATGCACCAGGCGCCAATCGCGTTTGGATAGAACTCCACCCAACCCGATGCACCCACAGGCCCACTCGCGTTGGCCGGCCCATGGTGCGCGAAACTGAAGTGCTCGATGCCGGTACGCAGGCTAGCCTTCACGTACTCGATGATGGCGCTCGGCGACAGCGGAATGACGTCGTCCTCAAGGATGAAGAGGTAGTCATAGTCCTTCATCGCCTTGAGCAGTGCGTTCTTGCTTGGAGCGATGCCGCGGTTCTCGTGCGAATCGCAGATGCTGACGGTGTTGGCCAGCGAGGCAAAGATGCGGCCGTACTCATCGTTCGGCGACGAGCCGTCGTTGTGTACGAACAGGTCGGCGATGGGCGAGAAGTGGGTGAGCGCCGCGGCCACGACCCGCCGGAAATACTCAGGGCGGTTGTAGGTGACGATGCCCACGCCCACGCGGGGATACGGCCGCCGCCACACCGGAACTACAAGCTCCTTCATGGTGTCACGCGCGCGGATCCACCTGGATGAGGTCGCGGACATGCGAGAGCGAGCGCCCCTCAAGGCGTCCTGTACACGTGACGGCACTCCCGACTCCCCATCCTTCCAGACCATGCGTTGGCCCATTATAAGACTTAGCCGAACGTGCTAGAAGCGATCATGACGCTTGATCGATCGCGCTGCTGGAACCGGCCAGGGGCCGTTTGGGCTGATCGCCTGCGAAGCAGGAGCTGACGCCGACGATGGAACTGTTGGTGGAGAGACCGGCAACGACCATTGAAATTGAACGAGCTCTTCGACGTAGCCCTTGCGCATCCAATAGGGTGCGCGGCCGACCAAGGACGCACGCCTACTTTGATAAATCAGGTCCTTGACCCTAAATGGATTGGCCTCGTGATTAATTAATAGAAACAGACTGGCTCTGGTCTCTATCTGGTCCCAGTAGGTTCGCGCGACGGCTGGATCCATCTCCGTCAGATCATTCGAAGCAGGCGCCCCCTCATGGGCCTTCAGAACCGATGGCCGCCGTCGCCCGTTGCCCGCCCTCGGCGCCGTGCTCTTCCAGATAGGCCCGATAGGCGCGGCCCAGGCCCTCGCGCAGCCCGATCCTCGGGCGCCACCCGAGCGCTTGCAAACGGCTCACGTCCAGGAGCTTTCG
>JBQTJM010000365.1:0-18438 GCA_052387115.1 Gammaproteobacteria bacterium
GATTTTTATCGCTTCGATCCCCAGTCACCGGTTCCTACGCGAGGTGGCGCGATTCTGGGTCCACGCGCCGGGGTTCATTTGCAGAAGGACGTGGAAAGTCGTCGTGATGTGCTCGTCTACACCACCGATGTATTGCAGCACGAAATGGAAGTAACAGGACCGATCAAGGCGGAGTTGTTCGTGCACACCTCAGTACCGAGTACGGATTTCACGGTCAAGCTGGTTGATGTCTATCCGGATGGGCGGGCATACAACGTGTCTGACGGGATCTTGCGTCGAAACTATGAGACTCGAGAAAACTCTCGAAATCAGCCAACCAGGATCAGCATCGACCTATGGCCGACGTATCACTTTAGGTGATTGAAACGGTCAGGCAAATCTTCGGAGGCGCTTGCGGGGGTGGGTTTGGCTTCGAGAGTGGTACGCGCCAGCTGCACCACATGCTCGACGGGGTTGAGCCCTTGAAGCTGTGCGGAGCGGAATAGGCTCATCAGGATGGCGTGGGCCTTGGCGCCGTCCTCGGAGCGGTTCTGTTGACTGATCTTGCGGGTGAGGACAGCGGGGCGCATCTGTTGTTCGGCGTGGTTGTTGTAGGGGCTGACCTCGGCGTGGTCGAGGAAGGTGAGGATCTCCTGGCGATGGCGCCGAAGGCGTTTGATGAGTCGCTTGGCATCGGCATCGGCGAAGACGGTATCTATGATCTCATCGAGGCGTGTGTGCAGTTTCGCTTTGCGGCGGGCGTAGGTCTCCGGGTCGAGTGGATGGCGCCGCTCCCCGAGCCTTACGGCGTCTTTGAGGAGACGGGCGAGCGTCCTTCGGAAGCGCTGCCACTCTGTGGCGGGGTTGCGCTTGTCGACTTTGATGAGCTCGGTGAAGAGATGAAAGAAGCATTTCTGTTTGGCCAGCGCCTCAATCGCGTTGTAGGCACCCCAGAAATCGGTGATGAGGATGCCGGGGAAGAGGACGCCGAGTACCTGTTGGACGACGGCGGCACCGCGGTGGCGATCGATGAGGTAGAAACAATACTGTCGGGTGGCGAACGCCCAGAGCCAGAAGGTGACGCCGTTGACCCGCCAACCGGTTTCGTCGGCGTGGAGGACAGCGCTTTCGCGTATCGCTTGGCCGATCTCCTCATAGGCACCTTCGAGAAGTCCGGCGAGACGCTTCCAGGCGAGCGTCAGGCCCCCGGGGCTGACCGGGAAGCCGAGCGCGACGGCGGCGTTCTTCACGCAGTTCCCGACGCTCATGCCGATGCAGTAGTGCAGCCAAGCGGTATAGACGACAAAGCGCAGGCCCAGAGTGGCCCCCGGCAGCGCCGCGCTCCCCTTGGGGGTGACGATCTTCTTGCAGCGGCGACACCAATGACCGTGTACGGTGTGCTCGGTGATCTCGGGGGTGATTTCCGGGATGTCCTCGATGATCCGACGATGGGTGCGGATAGGCGGCCCCACCGGCCCCTCACACTCGGGGCAGCGTTCGAGTCGGTGTTCGTGCTTCGCATCGATACGCGCCGGCGCGCGGCGCCAGGCACCGGCATGCCCTTTCTTCCGGCCCGGGGGCTTCTGCGCTCTCCGGGCCCGGGGTTTCAGGTACACCGGCGTCATCCCCGAGGGCGTGGTGGACGTCACGGGGCCCTCTGCGGAGGGACCCTTTGTCTGTAACCGCTCCCACCGTTCGGCCTTCTCCCAGAGCCCAAGGAGCGCCGCTTCTGCTTGCGGCCGCGGCAGCTCCAGGATGCCGAGCGCCTCCTCGCGGGTCATGGCGCGGTGAGGGTTTCTCGAAAGTGCCGATGCAGCGGATAGACGTAGAGCGCCTTCGCCACCCCGTGCCGATGGTAGGCATTGCCCCGCTTGGCATGCCCTCCGGTGGTGCCGAGGTAGTGCCAATTGGCCGCGCGGTAACAGGTGCCTTGGAAACGGCCGAGATCGACGAAGGTCTCGGCCAATACCACCGGGTGGCCATAACGCGCTTGCCAGGCGGCGCTCAAACCCCGCGCGCTCATCCCGAGCACCTTCGAGGCGAGATGCTCCACTCGCACCCAAGGAAGGAGGAGAAACCGCACGTTGTTGGTGACGAGAGGCAGCCGCGCACGCTTTTGCGCGACACTCCAGCCGATCCACCGCTCCCGCAGCGCACTCTTCCAGGCCGCACTCGCCCACCCCAAGCACCCCACCACTTGCCCCTCCATGAACACCAACTGCTTGAGGTGTTCCCCGACGAGCCGGGGACGCCCCAGGTAGTGGTAGTGGTGCACCAGGTAGTCCCAGAGATAGCGCTCCGGGCCAGAGACCTCCACGATCCGGGGCGGAAGGTGATCCCCCACTCGGCCGCTCAGGGGACTTTCCGCGTAGCGCGGGATCCGATCGAACCGAGGTTCGGCCCGGTTGTTCTTGACCGCCTTTCGGGGGGGCAGCGTGACGTGACCGGCCTCTTCCAAGCGCAGCAAGAGATCCCGTGCCGCAAACCCCTTGTAGGCGCCATTCGGCTGCCGCCACGCCCAGTGCTCACACAGCACCTGCGCGATGAAGCTGCGGCCCTCCGCATAGTGCGCGGCAATCGTCGCGCGAACCAACGCGATGTCTACGGCACAGAGATCACGCCCACGGTAGCGAAACAGGATCGGTTCCATGCAGGCCCCCTCAGTCGAGGGAACCTTACCTGAATGTCGGCGCTGACGCCAGTGGGCTGTTTCAGGAGGCTAAAGTGTTACGATTTCTTTGAGAACCTCGCCCGTTGGATCGAAGTGGTAAAGTCTGCGGCCCACCCCGAGCCACAGCGAGCCATCAAGGGGATTGAGTGCGAGGTGGGCGCGCTTCGATCTGCCGTGGCGATCAGCGCTTTTGCCATCGATAGGGAGGGCGAGTAACCTGCGGCCGGCGAAATCATAGGAGAGAAGCTGCCCCGCGCCGTAGGCCCAGAGGACCGCCGCCCCCTCGTTGAGCACGAGAGCCTCGATCCGGCCGGTGTCCGGGATCTCGAAGAGCACCCGCCCATCCGAGAGCGCCACCGTGAGCCCGCGGTCGGATTCGGCGATCCAAAGGTCATCGGCGAAATCGGGGTGCAGCGCTGGGACCGCGTTGTGTGCGCCGAGAAGCGGCGGGACCAGAGCGAGTAGTAAGCTCGGGAGCCACCACGGCTTCGAACGCATCATGTCGATCCCTCGACGGTGTGAAATGGTCCCTCGGTAGCGCTTAGTTAGATGCGACGATCCTTTAAGCCGCCACGGTTATGGCTAAACGGGTCGCATGTCGATCCTTGGTTGAGTACCCCGGTATAGGATGACCCCATCGCTAGACCGCGCCGGCGTCCTTCAATAATTCGGCCAGGCGCTCGCCGATCCGGTGGTAACCGGCGCTGTTCGCGTGGACGGGGTCCGACTTGAGCGCCGGGTCCCTGAGCACCTCGTTCATCACCTCGCCCTCGTAGGGTAGATCGAGCGCGGTCGCGATCTCGTAGTAATAGTCCGGGACTCCGCCGAAGAGGGTGCGATCGGGGACGCCGATGAGCACCACCGCGGTGCCGTGCGCCTTGGCCATTTGCGCCATGGCCTCGAGGTTGTCGGCCGTCTGTTTCGGGTTGACGCGTTGTAGCGTGTCGTTGCCGCCGAGGCACAGGAGCACCAGTCTGGGCTGGTGTTTGGCCAGTACCGCCGGCAGGCGCCGCAGGCCCTCGGCGCTGGTTTCCCCGGGGACCCCGCTATTGATGACCTGGCGCCCGATGAGGCGTCCGAGCACCGCGGGATAAGCGTCGCCGGGCGCATCGGCCCCGGTGCCCGCGGTCAGGCTGTCGCCGAAGGCGACGATGACGTCCGAAGGCGCGAGCTTGGGTAGTGGGATTTCTCGACCACAGCCGCAAAGGAGGGCCAAGAGGCCGAAGGTCCAGGCCAGGCAGCCGCGCACGGACCGCTCGTGCTTCACGCCCCGCCCGTGGCGCTCTGTTCGGCAAGCCGGCTATGGCGCATGGAATACCCGAAGTAGATACATAGGCCCGCGATGAGCCACACCCCGAAGGCCTGCCAGGTCTCATGGCGCAGGCTCACCATGAGCCACAGACAAAAGCCGATGCCCAGCATCGGGATGGCCGGCCCGAACGGCGTGCGGAAACCGCGCGGGAGGTGCGGGTGGGTGCGGCGCAGGGTCATGACGCCGGCACACACGACGACGAAGGCACCGAGCGTCCCGATGTTGGTCAGCTCCGCGAGCCGGTCGAGCGGCAGGAAGCCGGCCAGCCCGCACATGAGCGCCCCGATGAGCACGATGACCCGCACCGGGCTCTTGGTCGCCTCCGACACGTGCGAGAAGAACGGGGGCAGGAGCCCGTCGCGGGAGATCGCGAACAGGATCCGGGTGATGGCGAAATAGAGCACGAGCATCACCGTCGTGAGCCCGGCGATGGCGCCGATCGAGATGAGCCCCGCGGCCCATTCCTGGCCGATCATGAGGAGCGCACTCGCGACCGGCGAGGGGGTGTTCAGCTCGGTGTAGGGAACGATTCCGGTCAAGACCCCGGAGACCGCCATATAGAAGAAGGTGCAGATGGCGAGCGAGCCGAGGATCCCGATGGGTAGGTCCCGTGCGGGATTCTCGCATTCCTCGGCGGCCGTCGATACGGCGTCGAAGCCGATGTAGGCGAAGAAGATCGTGGCCGCGCCGGTCAAGACCCCCTGAAAACCGAAATGGGTGTTTCCGTTCGCGTCGGTGACCTCGGCGGGGATGTACGGGCTCCAGTTCGCGGGCTCCAGATGGCCGATGGCGACGGCTAGGAACAAGAGGATCGCCGCGACCTTGACCAGCACCATGACGGCATTGAACCGGGCGCTTACCTTGGCGCCCATGGCGAGGAGCAGGCCGAGCGCGGCGACGATGACGAATGCCGGCAGGTTCACGATGCCCCCCGCCGCCTCCCAGGGTCCGTGCAGCAGATACTCCGGCAGGCCGGCGCCGAATAGCGCCTGAAGGCCGTTGTTGAAATAGCCCGACCAGCCGACCGCGACGGTCGAGATCGCGACCGTGTATTCGAGGATCAGCATCCAGCCGATCACCCAGGCCGGGAACTCGCCCAGGCCCGCATAGCCGTAGGCGTAGGCCGAGCCCGCCCCGCCGACGGTCGAGGCCAGCTCGGCGTAGGCCAGCGCCGCACAGGCGCAGGCGATGCCGGCGATGACGAAGGACAAGGTGATCGCCGGCCCGGCCTCGGTGGCCGCGGCCCGACCGGTCAGGACGAAGATCCCCGCCCCGATGATGGCGCCCACCCCAAGCAGCGTGAGGTCGAAGGCGCTGAGGCAGCGTTTGAGGTCACCCTTATTGAGGTCCTCCGCTGTAACGTTCTTGGTTCGAAATAGCTGGTTCATCAAGTTCCCCCGATTCATACGCCGCCTTTCCTCCCCCACCCTGACCCTCCCCGCTACGCAGGGGACTGCAGCACCCCCTCCCCTGTCCGCGCTCTTTGCGGACGGGGGAGGGAGGGGTGGGGGCCAGGCATTCCAGGCTCTAAGCAAGCCTCGTCTCTGCCGATGCGCTCCCCCCCACCCTAGCCCTCCCCCGCATCGCAGGGGAGGGAACCGGAGAGGGGCTCCCCCGGTTCGCAGGGAAGGGGACCGCAGCATCCACTCCCCTGTCCGCGCTTTTCGCGGACGGGGGAGGGTGGGGTGGGGGCCGGGCGCGATGTTCGCTGACCAGGCTTGGTCCCCGAGCCACTATACCAGCAGCGCTCGTGGGGCGGCGACCCGCCGTCTCACTCCGTCTCGTAGCCGAGATGGGTCCCGAGCCAGCGCTCGATGGCCTTGACGTCCATGCCCTTGCGGCGGGCGTAGTCGTGGACCTGGTCCTCGTTGATGTTCCCGATGCCGAAATAGCGCGACTTGGAATGCGAGAGATACCAGCCGCTCACTGCCGCGGTCGGGACCATGGCGAGGCTCTCGGTTAGCGTAATGCCGGTGTTCTTCTCCACATCGAGCAACTCCCATAACAACAGCTTTTCGGTGTGGTCCGGGCAGGCGGGGTAGCCTGGCGCCGGGCGGATCCCTTGATAACGTTCGGCGACGAGACCTTCGTTGTCGAGTCCTTCCTCGTCCGCGTAGCCCCAGAGATCGGTCCGAACCCGCTGGTGGAGCCGCTCGGCGAAGGCCTCGGCGAGGCGGTCGGCCAGGGCCTTGACTAGGATGGCGTTGTAGTCGTCGTGGTCCGCTTCGAACCGCGCCACGAGCGCATCGACCCCGATCCCCGTGGTCACGGCGAAGGCTCCGACATAGTCCGGGACACCGCTCTCCTTGGGGGCCACGAAGTCGGCGAGCGCGAGGTTCGGCTGGCCCGGCGGGCGCTTCTGTTGCTGGCGGAGCGTGTGGATTACGGTCCGCTCACCGGCCCGCGTGTCGTCGGTGTAGACCTCGATGTCGTCCTCGCCGACCGTGTTTGCGGGAAAGAGCCCGATCACGCCCCGCGCCCGGAGCGTGCGCTCGGCGATGATCCGATCGAGCATCTCCAACCCTTCCTCATAGAGCTTGCGGGCGCTTTCGCCCACCACCGGATCGTCGAGGATGCGGGGAAAGCGCCCGGCCAGCTCCCAGGCGACGAAGAACGGTGTCCAGTCGATGCAATCCCGAAGCTCCGCGAGCGGATAGTCCTCGAAGACCTGGATGCCGAGCCTGCGCGGCACGGGCGGGCGGTACTCGCCCCAATCGATCGCGAGCTTGTTGGCGCGCGCCTCGGTCAGGCTCAACCACTCGGTACGCGCCTGGCGGCCCTTGTGGCGCTCGCGGACCTCGGCGTACTCGACGCGCACCTGTTCGACGAAGGCCCCGCGCAAGTCCGCGCTCACCAGCTTGCCGGCCACGCCGACGGCGCGCGAGGCATCCTTCACGTGTACGGTGGGATTCCGGTACTGGGGTGCGATCTTGACCGCGGTGTGAGTACGCGAGGTCGTCGCCCCGCCGATCAGGAGTGGGAGGTCATATCCCTGGCGTTGCATCTCCTTGGCGACATCGACCATCTCGTCGAGCGAGGGGGTGATGAGCCCCGAGAGCCCGATCATGTCCGCCTGCTCGCGGCGAGCGGTCTCGAGGATGGTCTCGCAAGGGACCATGACACCGAGATCGATCACCTCGAAGTTGTTGCACTGGAGCACGACGCCCACGATGTTCTTGCCGATGTCATGGACATCGCCCTTGACCGTGGCCATCACGATCTTGCCGGTTTTTTTCGCCACGCCCCCGCGCTGCGCCTCGATGAACGGCACCAAATAGGCGACTGCCTTCTTCATCACGCGCGCGCTCTTGACCACCTGCGGCAGGAACATCTTACCCGAGCCGAATAGATCACCGACCACGTTCATGCCGGCCATGAGCGGGCCCTCGATGACTTCGATGGGCCGCGGGAATCTCTGGCGCGCCTCCTCGGTATCCGACTCGATGTGATCGGTGATGCCCTTCACGAGCGCGTGGATGAGACGCTGCTCGACGTCCTGGCCGCGCCATTCGTCCAAGGCCTTCTTTTCACGGGCTTCGCCCGTGACGCTATCCGCGAACTCGACCAAACGCTCGGTGGCGTCGGAGCGGCGGTTCAGCAGCACGTCCTCGATCCGTTCGAGCAGGTCCTTCTCGATCTCCTGGTAAATCCCGAGCTGCCCGGCATTCACGATGCCCATGTCCATGCCCGACTTGATGCCGTGATAGAGGAAGGCCGCGTGCATCGCCTCGCGCACCGGGTTGTTGCCGCGGAAGGAGAACGAGACGTTGCTGAGCCCGCCGCTCACGAGCGCATGGGGGAGGTGGTGCTTGATCTCACGCGCCGCCTCGAAGTAGGCGAGCGCATAATCGTTGTGCTCCTCCATGCCGGTCGCGACCGTCAAGATGTTAGGGTCGAAGATGATGTCCTCGGGCGGTAGGCCGACCTTGTTCGTGAGGATCTCGTAGGAACGCTTGCAGATCTCGAGCTTGCGTGCGGTGGTGTCTGCTTGTCCCCTCTCGTCGAAGGCCATGACCACGGCCGCGGCCCCGTAGCGGCGCACCAGCCGCGCGTGCTCGACGAACCTGGCCTCGCCCTCCTTGAGACTGATGGAATTCACGACGCCTTTGCCCTGGAGACAGCGCAACCCCGCCTCGATGACGCTCCACTTGGAGGAATCGATCATGATGGGGACACGGCTGATGTCGGGCTCGGAGGCGATGAGATTGACGAAGCGTGGCATCAGGTCCTCAGCGTCCAGGAGCCCCTCGTCCATGCAGATGTCGATCATCTGGGCGCCGTTCTCGACCTGCTGCTTCGCGATCTCGAGCGCCGCCTCCAGGTCCCCGGCCCGCACCAGCGCCGCGAACTTGGGCGAGCCGGCGACGTTGGTGCGCTCACCGATGTTGACGAAGTTGGTGTCGGGCGTGATCGCGAGCGGCTCGAGACCGCTCAAGCGGCAATAGTGTGGGAGCTCGGGGATCGGCCGCGGCGGCAGGTCGCGCACGGCCTCGGCGATCGCGTGGATGTGCGCGGGGGTCGTGCCGCAGCATCCGCCGACGATGTTCAGGAAGCCACTCTCGGCGAACTCGCGGATGAGCCCGGCCATGTACTCGGGCGTGTCGTCGTACTGGCCGAACTCATTCGGGAGCCCCGCGTTCGGGTGGACGCTCACGAAGGCCGGGGCACACCCGGAAAGGTCCTTCACGTAGGGCCGCAGCTCTTTGGCACCGAGGGCACAGTTGAGGCCAACGCAGACGGGACGGGCGTGCGCCACCGAGTTCCAGAAGGCCTCGGTGGTCTGACCGGTGAGCGTGCGCCCGCTTTGATCGGTGATGGTCCCCGAGATCATGATGGGCAGCCTCTGACCCTGTTGCTCGAAGTACTCATCTATAGCGAAGAGCGCGGCCTTGGCGTTCAAGGTGTCGAAGATGGTCTCGACCAGGAGCAGGTCCGCACCGCCGTCGATGAGCCCTCGCACCGCCACGGTGTAGGCATTGACGAGCTCCGTGAAGGTGACGTTGCGGAACCCGGGGTTATTGACATCGGGGGAGATCGAGGCCGTCCGATTCGTGGGCCCGAGCACCCCGGCCACGAATCGCGGCCTCCGCGCGTCCTTGCCCTCGAACTCGTCGGCGACGGCGCGCGCGAGCCGGGCTCCGGCGAGGTTCAGATCATAGGCCAGGTCCTGCATCTCGTAGTCTGCCATGGCGATGGCGGTCGAGTTGAAGGTGTTGGTTTCGAGGATGTCGGCGCCGGCCGTGAGGTAGGCGCGGTGGATCTCGGAGATGATCTCGGGCCGGCTCAGGCACAGGAGGTCGTTGTTGCCCTTGAGCAGGCGCGGGTGGTCTCTGAAACGCTCACCCCGGTAGTCGGACTCCGTGAGGCCATAGCACTGGATCATGGTCCCCATGGCCCCATCGAGGATCAGGATGCGCTCTGCGAGGAGCGGCCTGAGCCGGTCGGCTCGCAGAGTGGCTTCCGTCATCGCGGGGAGAAGAGGGCGTGGGGGGTCATGGCAAAGGATTATTGGCGGTCGGTGCGTAAAAACAAGAGGGGCGATCGCTCGATCGCCCCTCTCGGATCTCAGGCACGGGCCCAGACCGTGCTGGTCCAGTAACCCTAGTAATACCCTCCTAGTTCAACACATTATGTCCCCGCCCGCGCATGCAGGTCCGGTATGCGGATTGGAAGTCCTGCTCCGAGCGCACGCCGCCGTAGGTGCCCCCACCGATGCCACCCGCGGCCGCGCCTATGGCAGCCCCGGTGCCCGCGCTCCCGGCGGCGGCTCCGATCGCGGCGCCCGCCGCAGCCCCGAGCAGGCCGCCCACCACGGTGCCGGTACCGGCGCTCTGCGCGGTGCCGCCCGAGGCCTGGAGGGCGATCTGCCGGCACTCGGCCTGATCCGCCGAAATGTATTGCGCCCGCGGGTCCCCATAGGTGTCCACGGTCGGGCTCCAGCCCGACTGCGAGGCGCATGCGCCCAACAACATCGAAGCGCCCAGGACCATAGATTTTCTGATAACCGTACCCTGTTTCAGCATAGTCGTAACCCCAAATTGGAACGCCTCAGCGGGCGTCGTTTGCATTAGAACTTCGATCAGCTGGGAGGTTCATCCCGTGGCGGCACATCGGCTCAGAGGGGGCTAGCCTTGAACCAGGAGATTCTGCAGATCGATGAGCGCGGCGTTGGCGCGCGAGATGTAGGACGTCATCACCAGGGAATGGTTCGCAAGGAGCCCGAAGCCGGTGCCGTTCAGGATCACCGGGCTCCACACCGGGCTCTGGGTCTGCTCGAGCTCTCGAATGACCTGGCGGAGGCTGACCTCGGCGTTCTTGTTCTGCAACACCGGTTCGAAATCGATCGCCGCCGCGCGCAGGAAGTGCAGAATGGCCCATGTCGCGCCTCTGGCATCATAGAAGACATCGTCGAGGTGTAACCACGGGGTCCTGGCCGCCAAACGCCGGATCGACTCCGGGGCGGGTGCCTGGGCATCAGCGGGGCGCCCCGCGTTCACGGGCTCGGATCCCTCGCCGACACTGGCGCCCAGCCGTTGCGAAAGGTCCCCGAGGCGCTTCCCCACGAGCGAGAGCCATTCCCGAAGGTTATCCGCACGGACGTAAAACTCGGCGCCACGGGCGGGGTCCTGGAGCCTCTCGAGGTAGCGCTTCAGGCGCTCCAGGCCGACCCGGTACTCGCCCTCGGCGGAGGGGATCTGCCAGGAATACGGGTCGAAGTGAAAGCGCGGATCGGCGACGGAGAGATCGGCGTCGTCCGACGATTGCGTCTGGGAGCGGCTCAGATCGTTGCGCAGTACCCGGGCCAGGTCCCGGATCTGTTGTAAGACACCCTGCTCCCAGTTCGGGATGTTGTCCATCAAGATCGAGGGTGGCGTCATGTCGTTGGAGAGATAGCCACCGGGCTTGTCGAGCAAGACGGTGACGACATGGATGAGCGTCGCGGTCGTTACCGAACCCGGTATGAGCTTGGACGTGCCGCCCACCGTGTCTGTAGCGACGGCCTTGACATCGAAGAGATCCGGCTCGGAATCCCAGTAAAACCCCAGGGCCGAGATGCCGAAGATCGCGAGGACGAAAGGGGATGGCAGGAGCAGGACCCAAAACCAGCTCCAGCCCTTCGCGGGGAGGTCGTCGGCGGTTCTGCTGAAGATCCTGGCCATGGGTGGAGTGGTGGAGGGATTTGAGCTTAGTGTACGTGATTCCCGTCCGGCGCGCACCCCTGGGACATAGATTCTAGGGCGCCGTCACGGAAGCGCTCGAGACCGACGATGCGGCCGACCTCCTCCAAGGCCTTTCGGAACCGCTTGCAGAGCGCGTGTTGCGTTCCATGCACGAGCAGAATCGCGCGCGGGTCGCGCCGGTAGTGGATCCCAGGGCGGATTGGTCGGGCGGATCACGATCGACGATGTGGTGGACGTGATCCGCGTGCAAGGCGATCACTCGCTCATGAGCATCGCGGGTCTGAACGAAGAGACGACATGTTCGCGCCGATCACGGTCAGCGCCTGGCCAATTGGTTCGAGAACGCAGGGCTAGGTGCCGTCATCGCCCTTGCGCTCATCACCAACCTGATCGCGGGGGCGCTGGCCGGCGGGCTTTTCCTGACCACCGTTACCGATGTGGTCGGGTTTACCGCCTTCCTCGGGTTGGCCACGCTGTTTCTGATCTGACGCCCGCCTCTAAGAGACGTGCAACCCCCCACCCCCACGGGGCCCGAAATCTTGGGCGATCCCCTACCCCTATGACAGCGAAAGGCCGTGACAGGGATAGGGGATAATGGGACTCCTATCGAGAGCCGCTAGCGCTTCGACGCATTGGCAGCGACCCGCAGTTCGTCGGCGCTCTTCCCACTGGACAGGGCGTCTTTGAACCACAAGGGCTGGCGCCCGGTCCCCGCCCAAGTCTGCGACGGGTCTCGCGGATTGGCGTACTTGGGCGGCCGCTTGCTCATCCGGCCGCTGGTCGTCCGAGTCGTTCTCCGCGGGCTCTTGTGGTTGGCGAGATCGCCGACCGACATTCCCACGGAGGCCGCCAGCTCCCGAATCTTGGCAAGCACCCGTTTCGTTTCCCCCGAGTTCCGCCGCTTCATCTCCGTGTCGAGGCGCTTGGACAGGTTCGCAAGGTCGGCGACGGAGAGTTTCGTCAGGTTCACTTTCTCAGCCATAGTATCCTCTTGTTCAAGGGTTGTCCTGGTGTTCAAGGGACGTTCACTTCGGAAACGAGGTCCCCGATAAAGAGTGTAGCATTAGTTAATAGTACATTACCACATCTCGTGACAAGATCTTTCCAATGGGTTCCCCGGACCGGGCCTCCTCGTCCTTCCATGGATCCGAGCCTCCTTCCCCGGCATTTCCCCGGCCCGGGCGGACAAACGCACGAGCGCTGAGATCCTCTCCGACCGACTGCAAAGGACGACCGACAGGATGAGAAAACGCCAGATCGACGGGATCCGCTTCGTCCTGTTCCTCATGGTGTTCGCCACCCACTACGCGAGCGATCCACTGGATGTGGGCTACCTCGGGTATGCCTTGCCGGTGTTCTTCGTGATGAGCGGGTTCCTGATCACGAACGTCCTACTGTCCACTGATCACCCGCGGCTCCTCAAACGCCTGGAGGTGTTCTACGTCCGCAGGATCCTGCGGATCTGCCCGGCGTACTACCTCGTGATACTCCTATTGATCACGATGGGGCTTGTGAGCTATCCGCTCGCTTACCTTGGGTACGTGCTGAACATCAAGCTCTTCGTCGCGAGCCTGGGCCCGTTCGCGGAGTTTCAGCAGTGGTTCATGGAGGCGTGGAAGCGGCAGTCCGTGCACCTGTGGTCATTGAGTGTCGAGGAGCAGTTCTACATCGTTTACCCGTTGCTCTTGTACCTGACGCCGGTCCGGTGGCGGGCGGCGATGCTGGTCACTGTGCTCTTCATGAGCATCGCCGCGCGCGTGTGGCTCATGGCGCGTTACCCACGGTCGTTCTATGGGACGCTCTTGCCCGTATGCGCCGAGTACTTCGTGTGGGGGTGCCTGTTCTCATGGTTTGAAGCCCAGCGCCGATTGACATGGCTGTCGCCGTCATGGGCGCTCGGGGTCGGGCTCTTCGCCGTGGTCCTCCTGGTCGCGATCGAGTTCCACTTCGGGCAGAGCGGCTTCTTGCAGTTCTCCGTATCCAACTATCAGACACCGATCGCGGCCGCGATGGGGTTCTTCATCTGGGGGCTGTGGTCGGTAGACGAGACCCATATCGTGGCACGGGCGCTCAGCTTCAGGCCATTCGTCTATTTCGGGGAGATGAGCTATACCCTGTATCTGGTGCACTTGATCGCCTGGGACCTGTTCTCCGCCACCGGGATCACGTTGCCGTTCTCTCCCGAGACCAATGGCCTGATCGGCGGCTTTGCCCTGTCGCTCCTGATGGGCATGGCCATCTGGCACGGGTTCGAGAAACCGATCTACGGTCTCAGGCGCTATCTTCCGTACTCGAAGACCGGCGTTTAGGGACGGGCCGGTCGCGCGCCCGGGTCACGGATCGCGAGCGCCGCGTCTACGGGACGGTCGCGGGTATACATCAGGTATCCGACCAACATCTCGTCGTAGTCCTTGAGACCCCAGCGGACCTCCTTGGACGGATCGGGGTTTACCGGATTCCGGACGGAATTGTCGAATCCCGCCTCGACGGCGATGCGTGTCCCTTTCGGCAGGGCCTTGGGGGTCGCGAGACGGTACACGGTCTGCCAGCTAAACGAATAGTGGGGGACCGAGAGCAGGGCCTCCACACGGCCATCGGGATAGCGGGCCTCATAGTGGAAGTGGCTGCCGCGATAGTGCATGTGCGGGTAGAAGGCGTGCAGGGTCACATCCTCCTTCAATAGGACCTCGGCCTGCTCTCGATGATCGGGCGCCTGTGGGGGGATGCGGATGCGCATGTTGGCGGCACTCGCGACGGCGTATTCGCGCAGCGGGGGCCGCTCGTGGAAATAAAGCGCGAGCCTCGGCCGGTCGCTCCGCGGATGCCCCATGGTGACATAATGGAGCTGGAAGACGAGCGTGGCGCCGGCCGGCAGCAACTGGCCGGAGCCGTCGGGGAAAGGCGTGGCCCTGAATCCGGGGACGTAGGCCGTGAAGAAACCGTTGCGCCCTTCGAGCCACTCGGGCTCTTTGGCCTTCATACGCTCGGGGTATTGCACGAACACGAACCCGTGGTGCATGAGCCCGGAGTCGCTCGGCTGCAGGTGCGCCGCGCGCACCCACACGTCCCGGTCGACGGGGGCGGCGATCTTGAGCCAGCGATACGGCAGCACCCCTTGCGCCGGCAGCCTCTGCGTGGGGAGATCGATGACGGCGTCCGGTTCCCCCAGAGGCCAGCCGGCATCGTCCTGGGGGGGGGTTGCGAGCAGGGGATCGGTCCCGCTGGAATGGGGCGCCCCGGCGTTTATCCAGCGTACCAGCGTGCGCTTTTCCTCGACCGTCAAAGAGAGGTCCGGTGAGAATGCCCCGATCTCGGGATCGGCGTGCCAGGGCGGCATGCGGTGATTCATGATCACCTCGCGCATCATTGCGCTCCACCCCTTGACGGTCTCATAGCGGTCCATGACCCACGGGGCACCGCCGCCCGGTCGGTGGCAAGACACACACTTGGCCCTCAACACCGGTACCACCTCGCCCTCGTAAGAAACGGGGCCGGCCTTGGCGTCCGCCAGGCCTTCTATGAGGCAGCCGGCGCCCGCGGGTGCGGAGGCCGCGATCGGATCTCCGTCCAAAAGGGCCTCGATGGCGTCCTTCAAGTACTCGCGCGCGGCACGCGGTCGCTCTCCCTCGAAACCGACTCGGTCGTCGATCGGGCCGCGGTAGCGGACCGTCCAGGTGGCGGGATCGATAAGGATGGCCTCGCCCGTCCGAGTCGCGCCGAGGCCTTCCATCACCAGTTGGCTCTCATCCTTGAGGATCGGGGTATCGATCCCCAGGCGCTCCGCCTCGGCCTTCAAGGCCGCACGGTCGTCCTGGGGATTGGCATTCAACAGAAAGAAGCTCACGCCCGTCTCGCGGTAGCGGTCGCGCAGCGTCTCGAGGCTCGAGAGGCTGCTCCGAACGACGGAACAGCCCAGGCCGTGGCTATAAATGACGATGGCCTTGGCGTGTCCTTCTGCAGAGAGGCGATGGTAGTCGCCCTCGGCATCGAGGAGGGCGAAGTCGACGACGCGAGGTCCGTCTGCGCGCGGGGGAGGGGTCTGACCAGGGAAAAGCCATGCAGTGCACAGGGCGCCCAAGGCCGCGGCGGCGATCAGGAGCGCCAAGGTTCGGAGCGGGGTCATCACGGCTATTATCGTTCTTATCGTCGGCCGTATACTGCGCGACCAAGGCGCTCCCAAGGGTATATTAAATTAATACTCGGCGCCACAAGGGATCGAGACCCTCCGGTCCACAACCCCACCACGACCCATGGACACCCATTCGATCCCCATGACCGAGCCCGAGACCACGATTTCCCGGGCCGCCCCGGCGCTGCTCCGCACGCTGTTCCTGCATCACGACGGTATCGTGGTGGGGGCGACCTTGGCGGCCCTGGGGCAATCCGGCGTACTGGCGTTATTGCTGCGCGAGGGGCGTATCGCGATGCATGAGATCCTGCGCACCTGTCCGGCGAGGCCCGGTTATCTGCACGTGGCGCTGCGCTGCCTCGCGCTCCAAGGCTGGCTCGAACGCGAGGGTGAACCGGCGAGCGACGCCATGGTGTTCTCCGTGACACCGCGCGGGAGGCACGCCTCGGCCGCCTTCGACGTGTACCGGGAGGCCGCAGCTTTCGTCTATTCCGGTATTCCCTTTTCCCGTTACCTCTTTGGCGAACCCGATGTGATCCAGGCCGATGTGATCCGGGCCGGTGTGTTCGAGCGTGAAGTGATCGACCCCCCGTTCGAGCGCTACGCCGAATTGGTCGACCAGAGCGCGAAGGGTTACGGATTCGCCGGCGAGGAATTCGAGACCATCCGCGCCCACCTGGACGGCATGCTGGCCGGTCCCTTGATGATCGCCTTGAAGCAGCGCGGTCATCTGGCCCATCGCGAATTTCGCGTCACCGCCGGCGGCCGGGTGTCGGATCGCCTGCTCGTCGCGCTCGCCCTCCTGCGGCACCTCGGTTGGGTGCGGCGCGACGGGGACGGTTGGGTCTTTACCGAAAAAGGCAGGGTTGCCTGCGAGTTCACGTTGCACTACGGCCTCACCCTGTCCTACCTCCCGCTGTTCTGCCAACTCCCCCGGCTCCTATTCGATTCGGTGAAGAACATCACCCACCGCGAACGCGGACAGGAGGAGACGCATGTCGAGCGCACCCTCAACGTGCTCGCGAGCGGGGTGGCTCACCGGCGTTACTTCGAGGACGCCGATGCGATCATCCGCGAGGTCTTCAACCGCGAGCCCATCGCCGAGCAACCGCGTTTCGTCGCGGACATGGGCTGCGGGGACGGTGTGTGGCTCGAAAGGATCTATGAGCTCGTGTGCCGCGACACATTGCGCGGTGAGAAGCTCGACGAGCATCCCCTGGTCATGGTCGGCGCGGATTACAACGTGAAGGCCCTCGCGGTCGCGCGCCGGCGGCTCGAGGCCGCCGGCGTGCCGCACATCGCACTCTTCGGCGACATCACCGATCCGGACGGCTTTGCCGCGGCGCTTCGGGAAGTCGGCCTCGCGATCGAGGACGGCCTGCACATCCGCGCCTTCATCGATCACAACCGCCGCTACACCGAGCCCGGTGACCGCGAGCAGGCGCTGCGGCGCCGGGCGATGTCCACCGGGGCCTACGCGGACGAGGAAGGCCGCGCGATCCCGAATGCCTTGCTCGAACAGAACCTCGTGGAGCACCTGAGGCGCTGGGTCCCGTACATCAAGCAGCACGGGCTCATCATCATCGAGGCCCACGACGTGGCGCCGGAGATCGCCAGGCGCTACGACGGCCGCACACACGCGACGGCCTTCGACACCTACCATGGCTACTCCAACCAGTATCCGGTCGACTTCGACGCCTTCATGAGCCTGGCGGAAGAGGCCGGGCTCCGATCCATCCCTTACCAACACAAGGTCTATCCCTCGCGCCTGCCGTTCGTGGCGATCAGCTTGAATCGCCTCAAGACGTCCGATCCCGGCTGGCTCCAGACGCTCAAGCCGGGCGTCCGGCACGATGCTGCTGACTCTAGAACCCTCCCCCTTGGAGGGGGAGGGCAGGGTGGGGGTAGAGTGCCCGGAGATCGCGAAGACTCTGAAGGATGGATGGATCTTCCGACCGCTCGACCCCCATCCCAACCTTCCCCCTGGCAGGGGGAAGGAGCAGAAAGGCCGGAACGCCTCGGCTGGCGGCCGGACGGTTCGGAGGACCGGGAGGACGGCGAGGCCCTGCATCGGTTTCTCTATCGAGACGGCGGCATCGAGCACCCGGGGCGCTGGTGCTTCGCCGCCACGGGTGCCCTGGTCGCGGCGATCCTGGATGAGGTCGAGCGGCGCTTGGCCAGGCTCGAGTCCGCGCCCCGGACCGGGCGCGCCCTGCGCCTCGTGGACTACGGGGCCGGTACCGGGCTCGCGACCTTGGAGCTCATCCACGGCCTCGCGGAGAAAGGTCTCCTGAAACGCTTCGAGGTCCGCGGCATCGCCTTCGAGTTGCTGGTATCCGACCTGCCCTCGGCCTGGTTCGCCAAGGCCCATGAACTGCTCGAGGGGCTGCCCTTCTTGCGCTTCGAGTCCCTCAAGGACCCGCGGACCGGCCGCATCCGCCGGCTCTCGGAGGTCGTGGCCGTAGGGGCGCCCTCCCGTGCCCGCCCTCAGCGAGCGTCCGGTGGGATCCCCGGGCTGTCGGAGAGCGCGGGCGAGGAGGGCGTCGACGTGGTATTTGCCAGCATGGTCCTGCACCTGGTGCGGCCCAAGGCCCTGCCGGCCCTGGTCGATGGCGTCGCCGAGGCGTTGAAGCGCGATGGCGTCTTCTTGTGGAACACGCCCGATACGGCACCCGCACCTTCCGATGCCTGTGTGATTCATGCCGCGAATCGCCTGTTGCGCGGGATGATCAGCGAGATCCTGGACGACGAGGGGCGCCTGGCTGCGATCATCGCGAAGCTCCCCGAGGCCGAGCGCGCGCCGTATCACGGTCTTACGGCCCGCATCCGGGCGCTCAGCCAGCGTCTCACGCCCGCAGAGCGCGCCCGTCTGCTGTCGCTAGGTGAGAAGCAGATGCTTCCGGTGCCGACCGACGTCTCCGAGATCCACGCGCAGCTCTCCAGACACTTTCTGGGCGCTACCGTAACCTTGATGTCGGTCTTGAGTGAGGAAGATGCCATCGCCCTGGCCCTCCTCCCCGCCAACCAGAACTATTTCGCCGAGGTCCCGGAGCGCACCTGTCGCGAGGAATTGATCCGCCTGGTGTTGCGAGCCGAGGTCCTCCCCAGGCTTGGCGCCGGTCCGGCAGGACATCCGACCGGCCTCAATCTCCATTGGACCTTCGGG
>JBQTJM010000366.1:0-15742 GCA_052387115.1 Gammaproteobacteria bacterium
TGCCGGGAGACAACGTGAAGGTGACGGTGAAGTTGATCGCGCCGATCGCGATGGAGGAGGGGTTACGGTTCGCGATCCGGGAAGGTGGCCGGACCGTCGGGGCCGGGGTCGTCACCAAGGTGATCGAGTGACGAGATACCGATCGGGAAACCGAGCATAACCGACAGACGAAGCGCGCTCCATGGCTGACCAGATCATTCGCATTCGGCTCAAGGCCTTCGATCATCGCTTGATCGACCAATCGACGCGCGAGATCGTCGATACCGCGCGGCGTACGGGCGCCCAGGTCAAGGGCCCCATTCCGCTGCCGGTGAGAAAGGAACGCTTCACGGTCCTGGTCTCCCCGCACGCCGACAAGGACGCGCGCGACCAGTATGAGATCCGTACCCATAAACGGCTCCTGGACATCGTCAATCCAACGGATAAGACCGTCGATGCCCTCATGAAGCTGGACCTCGCCGCCGGGGTCGAAGTGCAGATCCGGTTGAGTTGATGCCATGGCCTTGGGACTCGTAGGGCGCAAGTGTGGGATGACCCGTCTTTTCACCGAGGCGGGCGCGACGGTGCCGGTGACGGTCATCGAAGTCCTGCCCAATCACGTCACGCAGGTCAAGACCGGTGCTCGCGACGGCTATCGGGCCGTTCAGGTGACGACCGGCCGGCAGAACCGGGGTCGCATCGACAAACCTTCGACGGGGATCCTGAAGGGCGCAGGCGTGGAGACGGGGACGGGTTTCTGGGAGTTCCGCCTGGGAGACGGGGAGGGCGAGTCGCTGGTCCCCGGGGCGGTCGTGACCGTCGATCTGTTTCGGGTCGGACAGAAGGTCGATGTCGCCGGGAGGACCCACGGTAAGGGGTTCGCGGGTACCATCAAGCGCCACCACTTCAGCTCGGGCGATGCCACGCACGGCAATTCGCTGTCGCACCGTACGCCCGGATCGACCGGGCAGCGCCAGACGCCGGGCCGCGTATTCAAGGGCAAGCGCATGGCCGGGCATCTCGGAAACGCGCGGCGCACGGCACAGAACCTCGAGGTCGTGCGCATCGACGTCGAACGCAACCTGTTGTTGATCAGAGGCGCGGTGCCCGGTGCTAAGGGCGCCGATCTGATCATACGGCCCAACACAAGGCACCAAGCTCGCAGCACGGGGGAGTGAGATGCAGATAGCGCTGCGTAGCGGCGACTCCGGGGCCGAGGCGGGCAGCCTGTCCGTGTCCGACGTCGTGTTCGCCGCTCCTTATAACGAGCCCCTCGTGCACCAGGTCGTGACCGCCTATCTCGCGGGCGGCCGTGCCGGGACCAAGGCTCAGAAGACCCGTGCCGACGTGAGGGGCGGCGGCGCCAAGCCGTGGCGCCAGAAAAGCACCGGGCGCGCACGCGCGGGTACCACCCGCGGCCCCTTGTGGCGCACCGGAGGGGTCACGTTTGCCGCGCGTCCCCGGAGCTACGCGCAAAAGGTGAACCGCAAGATGTACGGTGTGGCCATGCGCTCGATCCTCTCGGAGCTGGTCCGGCAAGGGCGGCTCACGGTGGTCGATGCGCTCGCCGTGTCCGAGCCAAGGACCAAAGGGTTGGTGGTGCGACTCTCGGCGTTGGGCATAGCAGAGGCCCTGATCGTCACGGCGTCCTTCGAGGCCAACCTGCATCTGGCGTCCCGCAACCTCTTTGCGGTGGATATTCGCCTGGCGGGGGCCGTGGATCCGGTGAGCCTGGTTGCTCATGAGTCCGTATTGATCACGGAGCAGGCGCTGCGGACCTTGGAGGCGAGACTGGCATGAATGCGGAGCGCCTCCATCGGGTCCTGGTCGAGCCCAGGGTATCGGAGAAAGCCACCCAGCTCGGTGAGCGGCCCCAGAAGCAATTCGTTTTTCGCGTGGTAAAGGACGCGACCAAGCCCGAGATCAAGCAGGCGGTCGAGCTCATGTTCGGGGTCAAGGTCGAGCACGTCCGCGTGTGCAATACCAAGGGCAAACAGAAGAGCTTTCGGCGCCAGCGTGGGAGGCGCTCGGGGCTCAGGAAGGCGTATGTCTGCTTGAAGGAAGGCTACGACATCGATTTCATGGGGCGCGAGTAGGCGGACATGGCGCTGATCAAGGTGAAACCGACCTCCCCCGGCCGCCGCGGTCTGGTGAAAGTCGTGACGCCGGGCCTGCACAAAGGCAACCCGTACAGGCCGCTCACGGAAAAAAAAGGGAGCGCGAGCGGTCGCAATAACCAAGGTCGGATCACCGTTCGGCACCGCGGGGGCGGTCATCGCAAGCTCTATCGGCTGGTAGACTTCAAACGGCGCAAGGACGGCATTTCCGCCAGGGTCGAGCGCCTCGAATATGATCCGAATCGCTCGGCACATATCGCCTTGCTCTTGTATGCCGATGGTGAGCGGCGTTACATCATCGCGCCCAAGGGTGTGCAGGCGGGTGCGACGCTCTTTTCGGGAACGGACGCCCCGATCCAACCCGGCAACACCCTGCCGCTGCGCAATGTCCCGGTAGGCACCACCGTCCACTGCGTCGAGATGCAGCCGGGGCGGGGCGCGCAGCTCGGGCGCAGCGCGGGGAGCTCCGTGCAGTTGATCGCGCGGGAAGGCGCGCATGCGACCTTGAGGCTGCGCTCGGGGGAGATGCGCAAGGTGCTATTGGAGTGCCGGGCGACGATCGGTGAGGTCGGGAACGCGGAGCACTCCCTGCGCGCACTCGGGAAGGCCGGCGCCAAACGCTGGCGCGGGGTGCGGCCCACGGTGCGCGGTGTCGCCATGAACCCGGTCGATCACCCCCACGGCGGTGGTGAAGGCAAGACCTCGGGTGGACGCCACCCGGTGAGTCCCTGGGGCCAGCCCACCAAGGGACACAAGACGCGCAAGAACAAGCGCACCACCAAGATGATCGTCCGTCGGCGAAACAAGCTCGGTTAGTTGGGGGTCAGAGTGCCTCGCTCATTGCATAAAGGACCGTTCGTGGACCAGCACCTCCTGGACAAGGTGGAGAAGGCGCGGACCAATAACGACAAACGGCCGATCAAGACCTGGTCGCGCCGTTCCGTGGTGATCCCCGATATGGTGGGGCTGACCATCGCCGTACACAATGGCCGCCAGCATGTGCCGATCTACGTTACGGAAAACATGGTCGGCCACAAGCTCGGGGAGTTCTCGGCGACACGGACTTTTCGGGGCCATGTGGCCGATCGCAAGGCCAAGAGCGCCTAGGCCAAGGGTAGATAAGCCAAGGGTAGATAAGAAGCTCGTATGCCGACCTCCGCGAAGATGCGTAACGTGAGGATATCCCCCCAGAAGGCCCGTCTCGTGGCCGATCTGGTGAGGGGGCTGCCGGTCGATCGGGCCCTCGGCGTCCTGACCTTCAGCAATAAGAAGGCGGCCGGGATCATCAAGAAGGTCCTGAATTCGGCCATTGCCAACGCGGAGCACAATGATGGTGCCGACATCGACGAGCTCAAGATAGCGTCGATCACCGTCGACCCGGCGGCCTCGCTCAAGCGAGTATCGGCCCGTGCCCGCGGCCGCACCAATCGGATCGTGAAACGCGCGAGTCATATCACCATTCAGGTGGCTGAATAGGTCAGGTGACTGAATAAAGGCGCTATAGGCAGATACGCATGGGTCAAAAGGTACATCCAACCGGATTTCGTCTGGGCGTGATCCGCGACTGGTCGTCCCGCTGGTACGCGGATGCGAAGAAGTACGCCGACTATCTCAACACCGACCTGGCGGTCCGCGAGTTTCTGAGGCAGAAACTGAGGAGCGCTTCGGTGAGCGCCATCCAGATCGAGCGGCCGGCCAACAATGCGCGCATCATCGTTCACACTGCCAGACCGGGGATCGTCATCGGCAAGAAGGGCGAGGACATCGAAGCTTTGCGCCGCGAGGTGTCGCGTATGATGGGCGTCCCGGTTCAGATCACCGTCGAGGAGATTCGAAAGCCGGAGCTCGACTCCTATCTCGTGGCGGAAAGCGTGGCCAATCAGCTCGAACGGCGTATCATGTTCCGCCGCGCGATGAGGCGGGCGGTGACCAACGCCATGCGCCTGGGTGCGCAAGGGATCAGAGTCAATGTGGCCGGTCGTTTGAACGGCGCGGAGATCGCGCGTTCCGAGTGGTATCGGGAGGGGCGTGTCCCGCTGCACACCCTGCGCGCGGATATCGACTACGGCTTCGCCGAGGCCAAGACCACCTACGGGGTCATCGGGGTCAAGGTGTGGATCTTCAAGGGCGAGATCCTGGGGGGGCGCGAGGCGACCGAGACCCGGGCCGCCGAAACCGCCGCCAAATAGAAGATTGATACGTCCAATTAGAAGATTGAACCGTCATGCTGCAACCCAAGCAGACCAAGTACCGTAAGCAACAGAAGGGTCGCAATCGCGGGCTCGCCGGTGCGGGCAACCGGGTCAGCTTCGGCGAGTACGGGCTCCGGGCCGTGACCCGGGGGCGCCTTACGGCCCGCCAGATCGAGGCGGCACGGCGCGCCATGTCGCGTTACGTGAAGCGCGGCGGAAAGCTCTGGATCCGTGTTTTTCCGGACAAGCCCATCACGCAAAAGCCCCTGGAGGTACGGCAGGGGAAAGGCAAGGGCAATGTCGAGTACTGGGTCGCCTTGGTGCAACCGGGACGCATACTCTACGAGCTGGAGGGGGTATCGGCCGAGATCGCCGGCGAGGCGTTTCGCCTGGCGGGCGCCAAGCTCCCGGTGGCTACCGCGCTCGCGAGCCGTACGCTGTTATGAGCTCGGCCAGCGAGCTCAGGGGCAAGTCTCGGGAGGACCTCGACAAGCTCTTGCTGGAGCTCGTCCGGGAGCACTTCAACCTGCGTATGCAGAAGGGGTCCGGGCAGGCGGTCAAGCCGCACCGTCTCAGGGGCGTCAAGCGGGATATCGCGAGAGTGAAGACGATTTTGAACGAGGCCAAATTTAATAAACAGGGGGCTGCAAGCCCGGGCAATAGACAGGGGGGGGCCCCAAGCCCCGACAATAAACAGGGGGCCGCGAGCCTCGGTGGCGCTCGGTGATGGGCGCAGAGGCGAAGACGAGCCGGACCGTGGTCGGCCAGGTGGTGAGCAATAAGATGGAGAAGACCATCGCGGTCGCGGTCGAGCGGCGCGTGCTGCACCCGCTTTACAAGAAATACATACGACGGACCACGAAGCTGCTCGCGCATGACGAACGCAACGAGTGCTCGCCGGGCGATCTGGTGGCCATCGAGGAGTGCCGGCCGCTGTCCAAGCGCAAGAGCTGGCGCCTCAACAAAGTCCTCGTGCGCGCGGCGGAACGGTGATGCCGCGTTCCTGTGCGGCGAGTCTCCGGGGGACCCGATGATCCAGATGCAATCTTCGCTCGATGCCGCCGACAACAGCGGTGCCCGGCGCCTCATGTGCATCAAGGTGCTGGGGGGATCGCATCGTCGCTATGCCGGGATCGGTGATGTCATCAAGGTCGCCATCAAGGAGGCCATCCCGCGTGGCAAGGTCAAGAAGGGCGAGGTCTACGATGCCGTGGTGGTGAGGACCCGAAAGGGCGTGCGACGGCCGGATGGCTCGCTGGTGCGCTTCGACGGCAATGCCGCGGTGTTGCTGGATAAGCAATTACAACCCATCGGGACGCGCATTTTCGGGCCCGTCACGCGCGAGCTCCGCAGCGAGCGGTTCATGCGGATCATCTCGCTCGCGCCCGAGGTGTTGTGAGGTCGAGAGCGATGCGAAAGATCAAGAAGGGTGATCAGGTGGTGGTGACGACGGGCCGATCCAAAGGCCATCGCGGTGCCGTATTGCGGTTGATCGGGCTCGATCGGGTGGTGGTCGAGAACGCGAACACCGTGAAGCGGCACACGCGCGGCAACCCGAGGGCCGGGACGGCCGGCGGGATCATCCAGAAGGAAGCCCCCGTGCATATCTCGAACGTGGCCTTGTACAACCCCCAGACCAAGCAGCCGGACCGGGTCGGGATCCGTTCCCTCGATGACGGCCGCAGGGTCCGTTATTTCAAGTCGACGGGCGAGGTCGTAGATGTCTGAGGACTTTTCTAAGACAGGGCACGCGAGGCCCGGGCCGGGCAAGGCCAATAACTTGCGCGAACACTATCGCGATACGGTGGTCGGGGACCTTACCCGTAAGTTCGGCTACCGGAGCCGCATGGCGGTGCCGCGCATCAGCAAGATCACCTTGAACATGGGAGTCGGCGAGGCCGTCGCCGATAAGAAGGTGATCGAGCACGCGGTCGACGATCTGCAACGGATCGCGGGCCAGAAGCCGGTGGTCACCAAGGCCCGCAAGTCGATCGCGAATTTCAAGATCAGAGACGGCTGGCCCATCGGTTGTATGGTGACCTTGCGGCGCGAGCGCATGTACGAGTTCCTCGAACGTTTGATCCACGTCGCCGTGCCCCGTATCCGCGATTTCCGGGGGCTGCCGGCGCGTGGGTTCGATGGCCGTGGCAACTACAGCTTCGGCGTCAAGGAGCAGATCATCTTCCCGGAGATCGATTACGATAAGATCGACGTGATCCGCGGCCTCGATGTCTGTATCACCACTACCGCGCGTAACGACGAGGAGGGGCGTGCCCTCCTCATGGCGTTCAATTTTCCCCTGCGGGCCTGAGGGGCGAGGAGCAAGCAGCATCATGGCCAAGACCTCGGTGATCCATCGCGAGCGGCGGCGCCTGCGCACGGTGAAGCGCTTCGCCACCCGGCGCGCCCGATTGCTCGTGCAGGCGAACGACAAGTCCCTGGGCGTCGAGGAACGCCAGGCGGCTCAGATCAAGATCCAGAAGATGCCGCGCGACGCGAGCCCGGTGCGCCTCCACAACCGCTGCCGGCAGACCGGGCGCCCGCACGGGTTTTATCGCAAGTTCGGACTGTCTCGCAACATGCTGCGCATCGCGGCCATGAACGGCGATGTCCCGGGCCTCGTCAAGGCGAGCTGGTGACGGCTTCGGAACGTGGACGCCAGGTAGAATGCTCCCATGACCATGCAAGACCCCATCGCCGATATGCTGACCCGCATTCGTAACGGTCAGGCGGCCCGCAAGGCCGAGGTGACGATGCCCGAATCGAAACAGCGGGTGGCGATCGCGGAGGTGCTGAAAAGCGAAGGCTATATCGAGGATTTCCGCGGCGAGGCGAACGGGGCACTGAAGACGCTGACCATCACGCTCAAGTACTTCGAAGGCAGGCCCGTGATCGAGGATCTCCGCCGCGTGAGCCGTCCGGGGCTCCGCGTGTACCGCGCCAAGGACGCCATCCCCAAGGTGCGAGGGGGCTTGGGTGTTACGGTCCTCAGCACCTCGCGCGGGGTCCTGACCGATCGTGAGGCGCGCCGCCAGGGCCTGGGCGGGGAAATCATCTGCTACATCGCCTGACGTCCACCGTTAGAGGCCACTCATGTCCAGGGTCGCGAAGAATCCCATCCCTCTGCCCTCCGGCGTCGCTGCCGAGATCGGCGCCGAGTCGGTGGTCATCAAAGGGAAACGAGGCACGATGTCGAGGTCCCTGTCGCCGCTCGTGGGCGTGACCTTGGGCGATGGTGCTTTGACGATAGCGCCGCACTCCGAGTCCAAGGTCGCCGATATGATGGCCGGGACCTATCGGGCCTTGCTTGCCAATATGGTCCTCGGCGTATCCACGGGTTTCAAGAGAAAGCTCGATATCAATGGGGTCGGCTACCGCGCACAGGTGCAGGGTAGGACCCTCAATCTGACCCTGGGATATTCCCATCCCATCAAGTTCCAGATCCCCGAGGGCATCACGATCCAGACCCCGAGCGTGACGGAGGTCCTGGTGGAGGGCAACGATAAACAGCAAGTCGGGCAGGTCGCGGCCAATATTCGCGCTTTCCGTCCCCCGGAGCCCTACAAGGGCAAGGGGATCAAGTACTCGGACGAAGTGATCATCCGCAAAGAAGCGAAGAAGGCCTGAGGGGCGCCATGGATAAGAAAACTAGCCGTTTGCGCCGGGCACGGCGAGGGCGCGCCAAGATCAGAGAGCTCGTGGTGCATCGCCTGTGCGTCTACCGCACGCCGCGGCATATCTATGCGCAGCTCATTGCACCCAATGGGGCCGAGGTGGTGGCGAGCGCATCGACGCTCGACAAGACACTGCGCGAGGCCATCCCATTCGGCGGCAACATCGCGGCGGCTCAGGTCGTCGGCAAGGCCGTGGCCGAGCGGGCCCGGGCCAAGGGTGTCGAGCGGGCGGCATTCGACCGAGCGGGTTTCAAGTATCACGGCCGAATCAAGGCGCTCGCCGATGCCGCACGCGAGCACGGTTTACAGGTCTAGGCGAGAACCATCATGGCGGGAAACAACCCATCCGATCCCGGCGACGGGTTACTGGAAAAGTTGGTGCACGTCGCGCGGGTGGCCAAGGTCGTCAAGGGCGGACGGATCTTCGGCTTCGCGGCGCTGACGGTCGTGGGTGACGGCGCGGGGCGAGTGGGTTTCGGGCGCGGGAAGGCGCGTGAGGTGCCGGTGGCGATCCAGAAGGCGATGGAGAAGGCGCGCGCCAATATGCGCCGCATCGCCTTGAACAACACCACCGTTCAGCATGCGGTGACGGTCCGGCACGGCGCCGCCAAGGTCTACTTTCAGCCGGCCCCGGAAGGCACCGGCATCATCGCGGGTGGCGCGATGCGCGCGGTATTCGAGGTTGCGGGGGTCAAGGACGTGGTGGGGAAGTGCATCGGTACCACCAACAAGGTCAATGTGGTGCGGGCCACCGTGCAAGGCTTGAGCGATCTCAAGGACGCCCGCTGGTACGCGGCGAAGCGCGGCAAGTCGGTGGAAGAGATCCAATGAACGAGCCCCGCGACCAACCCGCGCCGGGGCGGCTGCGCATCACGCTCCGGCGGAGCACCATCGGGCGTCTGCCGGCGCACAAGGCCTGTGTCACCGGCCTCGGGCTGCGTCGCATCGGCCACAGTCGGGTGCTCCTCGATACGCCGGAGATCCGCGGCATGATCCGGCAGGTGGACTACCTATTGGAGCTGGAAGAGATCTGACATGCGGCTCAATACCCTCAAACCGGCCGCGGGTGCCAAGACGGCGCGTAAGCGTCTCGGCCGTGGCATCGGCTCGGGCCTGGGAAAAACCTGCGGACGCGGCCACAAGGGCCAGTACGCGCGCGCCGGCGGTTATCACAAGGTGGGCTTCGAAGGCGGACAGATGCCGCTGCAGCGGCGTCTGCCCAAGTTCGGCTTCCGCTCGCGGACCGCCCGGTTCGCCGATGAAGTACGCCTCGGGGACCTCGCGCGTCTCCACGCCGACATCATCGATCTGGACGCCTTGAAGACGGCGGGACTCGTCGACCGGCGCGCCCGCACGGTCAAGGTGATCGCGACAGGCGATCTGAAAAGGCCGGTGATCGTCAAGGGTCTAGCGGTCACGCGCGGCGCGCGCGCCGCCATCCTGGCCGCGGGCGGCACCCTAGAGGCTTGACGCGATGGCCGTGGCGCGCTCCAACATGTCCTCGTCGCTGGCGGGGCTCGGCAACCTCACGGAGTTGCGGCAGCGGCTGTTCTTCCTGCTCGGGGCGCTCGTGGTGTTTCGGATCAGCACCCATATCCCGGTGCCGGGGATCAATCCAATCGCCCTGGCCCAGCTCTTCGATCAGCAGCGAGGCACCATCCTGGATATGTTCAACATGTTCTCGGGTGGGGCGTTGGAGAGGTTTTCGGTCGTGGCGCTCGGGATCATGCCGTACATCTCGGCATCGATCATCATGCAGCTCCTCACCATGGTCTATCCGAAACTCGAGCAGTTGCGCAAGGAAGGCGAGTCCGGTCGCCGGAAGATCACCCAATACACCCGCTACGGCACCGTCGGGCTCGCGACCTTCCAGGCCCTGGGCGTGGCCATCGCGCTCGAAGGACAGCAGGCTGCCGCGCAGGCGCTGGTGATCAACCCGGGCATAGGGTTTCGCATCACGGCCGTCACGACGCTCGTGACCGGTACCCTGTTCCTCATGTGGCTCGGCGAGCAGATCACCGAGCGCGGGGTGGGAAACGGGATCTCGATGATCATCTTCGCCGGGATCGTGGCGGGCCTGCCTTCGGCCGTGGGCGGATCGCTGGAGCTGGCGCGCACCGGCGAGCTCCATGTCATGACCTTGATCGCGTTGTTCCTCCTGGTGATCGCAGTGACCGCGCTGGTGATCTTCGTGGAACGGGGCCAGCGCCGGATCACCGTGAACTATGCCAAGCGCCAGATCGGTCGCAAGATGTATGCGGGGCAAACCAGCCATCTGCCGCTCAAGCTCAACATGTCCGGGGTGATCCCGCCGATCTTCGCCTCCAGCCTGATCCTGTTTCCGAGCACCATCGGCAGCTGGTTCGGCAGCGGCCAGGGGATGGGCTGGCTGTCGGACCTCGCCAGCACGCTGTCGCCGGGCCAACCGCTGTATGTGATCTTGTATGCGGGGGGGATCGTATTCTTCTGTTTTTTCTACACCGCGATCGTGTTCAATCCCAAGGAGACCGCGGACAACCTGAAGAAATCCGGGGCCTTCGTGCCGGGGATCCGGCCGGGAGAACAGACCGCCAAATATATCGATGGCGTCATGACCCGGCTGACCTTGGCGGGGGCCATTTATATCACTTCGGTATGTATGCTGCCGGAGTTTCTGATCTTGAGATTCAACGTGCCGTTCTATTTTGGCGGCACATCCTTGCTGATCATCGTGGTGGTGGTAATGGACTTCATGGCCCAGGTGCAGGCCCATCTCATGTCCCACCAGTACGAGGGTCTGCTCAAGAAGGCCAACCTCAAGGGGTATGGCCGGCGTTAGCTACGTGTCGAAGGAGGCGTGCGATGAAGGTCCGAACATCGGTCAAGAAGATCTGCCGCAACTGCAAGATCGTTCGCAGAAAGCGGGTCGTGCGCGTGATCTGCCGCGAGGCGCGCCACAAGCAGCGCCAAGGCTGACGCGGCAAATGTAATGTTAATTTCTCCCGAGGAACGACGAATATGGCGCGTGTAGCGGGGGTCAACATCCCCATCCACAAACATGCGGCGATCGCGCTGACCCACATCTACGGGATCGGTCGGACCCGGGCGCTCAAGATCTGCGGTGCGGCCGGGATAACGCCCCAGACCAAGGTCAAGGACCTCACCGAGGGGCAGCTCGATGCCCTGCGCAGCGAGGTCGGCAAGTACCCGGTGGAGGGCGATCTACGGCGCGAGGTGTCGATGAACATCAAGCGCCTGATGGACCTTGGTTGCTGCCGCGGGATCCGGCACCGGCGCGGTCTACCGGTACGCGGCCAGCGCACGCGCACCAACGCCCGGACGCGCAAGGGTCCGCGCCGCATGGTCCGTAAATAAATATAAAGAGAAGTTGAGTAAATATATTAAAGAGAAGTTTAAGTAAATGGCCAACAAGTCCAAGCGCCCCCACAAGCGGGTCAAAAAAACGCTCGTCGATGCGGTTGCCCACATCCACGCCTCCTTCAACAACACCATCATCACCATCACCGACAAGCAGGGGAACACGCTGGCCTGGGCGACGGCCGGGGCGAGCGGCTTTCGGGGCTCGCGCAAGAGCACCCCGTTCGCGGCCCAGGTGGCGGCCGAGAAGGTCACGGCGGCCGTGCAGGAGTTCGGGATCCAGAACCTCGATGTGTTCGTCAAGGGGCCCGGTCCGGGAAGAGAATCGGCGGTGCGGGCCCTCAACGGGTCGGGATTCAAGGTGACGAACATCACCGACGTGACACCCATTCCCCACAATGGCTGCCGTCCGCCGAAGCGGCGCCGCGTCTAGGCAGGACCACCATGGCCAAGTACACCGGACCGAAATGCAAGCAGAGTCGCCGCCTCGGCGTCGATCTTTCCTTAAAGAGCCGGGCGCGCCCCCTGGAGTCCAAATGCCACTGGGAAAAGGCGCCCGGGCAGCACGGTGAGAGTCGCCAGCGCCGGGTGTCGGACTATGCGCTGCAACTGCGTGAAAAGCAGAAGCTCCGTTTCACCTATGGTGTCCTGGAACGACAGTTTCGCCGCTATTACGAGCAGGCGGCGCGGCGCAAGGGCGCGACCGGGGAAAACCTGCTCAAGATCCTGGAATCGCGTCTCGACAACGTCACCTATCGCATGGGCTTCGGATGCACGCGCGCCGAGGCCCGGCAACTGGTCGGACACAAGGGGATCACCGTCAACGGCAAGGTGGTGAGCATCCCCTCCTATCAGGTCCGCGCCAACGACATCGTGGCCGTTCGCGAGAAGAGCCAGAAGCAGGTCCGGATAC
The DNA here is from genome assembly GCA_052387115.1 of Gammaproteobacteria bacterium. Lineage (GTDB taxonomy): Bacteria > Pseudomonadota > Gammaproteobacteria > JACCXJ01 > JACCXJ01 > JACCXJ01. The sequence continues at coordinate 12,233 of JBQTJM010000366.1, forward strand.
AGGACGCCTTGACCGTCGCCGAGCAGTACGGGTTTCCGGATTGGGTCGATGTGGACGCCAAGAAGATGCAAGGGGTCTTGAAATACGTACCCGAGCGCGGCGATCTGCCCCCGGATATCAACGAGTCCCTCGTCGTGGCCCTGTATTCCAAGTAGCCGAGCGGAGGATCGCAATGTTGGCGAACCCGACGAATGTGTTGAGCCCGCATCAGATCGAGGTGCAGACCATCGGCCCGCGGTGCGCCCGCATTACGCTCGAGCCCCTGGACCGCGGTTTCGGCCATACCCTGGGAAACGCCTTGCGCCGCGTCTTGTTGTCTTCACTGCCGGGCTGCGCGGTGACCGAGGTCACGATCGAGAACGTCCTGCACGAGTACACGACCATCCCCGGTGTGCAGGAGGACGTCACGGACATCCTGTTGAACCTCAAGGGCCTCGCCATACGCATGCACGCGAAAGACGAGGCCGTCCTGACCCTCAACAAGAAAGGCAGGGGCGCTGTTCTGGCGGGTGACGTGACCCTCGACCACGACGTCGAGATCGTCAACCCAGGCCACCATATCGCGACCTTGATGGAGTCCGGTGAGCTGCACCTGACGCTCAAGCTCACGCGTAGCCGTGGCTACACCCCGGCGACGATCGGCGCGAGCGTCGGCGAGGAAGAACAGGAACGTACCATCGGCCGTTTGAGATTGGACGCCTCGTTCAGCCCGGTTCGGCGCGTGGCCTACGAGGTCCAGAATGCCCGTGTGGAACAGCGCACGGACCTCGACAAGCTCATCATGGAGGTCGAGACGAATGGGGCCATCGAGCCGCAGAAGGCCATCCGGGATGCCGCTTACATCCTGCAAGGGCAGCTCGCGGTGTTCCTGGACCTGGCCGGGGCCGAGCCTTTACAGGTCACGGCGCGAGAGCTGGAGCTCGATCCCATCCTGTTGCGTTCCATCGACGACCTGGAGCTGACCGTGCGTTCCGCCAATTGTCTCAAGGCCGAGAACATCTATTTTGTCGGGGACCTGATCCAGCGCACCGAGGTGGAGTTGATGAGGACCCCCAACCTCGGCAAGAAATCGCTGACGGAGATCAAAGGCGTTCTGGCCACACGCGGCCTCTCGCTGGGGATGCGGCTCACTAACTGGCCGCCGCCGGGGCTACACCGGCAAGAGCAGCAGGTCCAGGCTTAGGCTTCGGGGGAACCTCCATGCGCCATTTGAATAGCGGGCGGCAGCTCAGCCGCAACAGCAGCCATCGCAAGGCGACGCTGCAGAGCATGGCGGTGTCGCTATTCCGGTACGAGGCTATCAAGACCACCCTGCCCAAGGCCAAGGAGCTGCGGCGGACCGCCGAGCCCTTGATCACACTCGCGAAGCAAGACAGCGTCGCCAAGCGCCGGCTGGCCTTCGCGCGGCTGCGCGACCAGGAGGTGGTGGCCAAGCTGTTCCGCGAGCTCGGACCGCGCTACCGGGAGCGGCCCGGTGGCTATCTCCGCATCTTGAAATGCGGCTTTCGCCCGGGGGATCGGGCGCCCATGGCCTTCGTGGAGCTGGTCGACCGCCCGCGCGAGGACAGCGGAAACGCAGCGGAGCAGGCCGCGCCGGCCCGAACCTGACGGCCGCGAACCGCGCCGTGCGCCCTTCGGTGCGTCGCCTGTCGGATCGCACAGGGCGACCCGAATGCAGTATGCGATAGAGCGCCAGCTCACCATCGCCATCGAGAACCAGCCCGGGCGCTTGGCGGCCATCGCCCGGGTCATGGCCGCGCACGGCATCAATATCCAGGACATCTCCGTGATCGACACGGTCGAGCAGGGGGTGATCCGCCTCGTCACCAGCGATGCGGCCGCCTGTCGCCTGGTGCTGGCCGACGCGGGTCTCTATGTCCTGGAAGCCGAGGTGCTGGTCGTCGACCTCCCCGATACCCCGGGCATGCTCGGCACCCTGAGCCAGGCCCTGGCAGATGCCCGGATCAACATCGATTACGCCTACGGCAGCGTGGGTCCGGGGGCGCGACAGGTGCGGCTCGTGCTCAAGGTCTCGAACCTCGCCAGGGCCTGCGAGGTGCTCCACAGTTTCGAGGCCTCTTAGCCGTGGCGTGTCTTCGTGAGGGTTCGATTGGCATCGAGCCCCCGAGCGCGCTGGGCAGCGGCTTTTTCTTCCACTTGACCGAAGGTTTGTCCCGGCTCGATGGCCAGGTTTTTTTTTCTGGAGCGCCGGGGATCGGCGAGTGCTGCGGCGCTGCGGATGGGAGGCGAGATCCGCATCGCTACCGGCGCAAGGGTGCGCCGCCTGCCCGCCGCGACCCATCTCAAACCGGACCTCGTCAGTTGCTATCTCTCGGGGCTGCTGCCCGAGGTGGTTCTCGTGTGTGCGAACCCCGATCAGCTCCTCGGCATCATCGATTCGTTCGTGGCCGTCATCGAGCGCGCACACGCCGATGGTCTCTTGGAGATCGACACGCCACCCGTGCCGATGCTGGTCTTGACCGCCAACGGCATCTACTTCCAGCGCATCCGTCAATTATTCATCGAGCGCATCGAGGAAGGGACGCTGTACGGGCGTTTGCCGGACCTGTGGCCGGGACGCATGCCCTGGATCGTGGGAAGGCTCCTGCGTGGCGTGACCCTGCAGAGCGCGATCCGGGAGGGGCAGGGGGCTGAGACGGTGTACCGCCCGGGCCCTAGCGGCCTCACCCGCCTCGCCGGTGGCGAGGCTCAAAGCCGCGAGCGTTGCCACGCCGTTCTGGCTCAGAAGGGCGGGTGGTTCGAGATTGCCGCGCACTCCTCCGCCACTCGTCTGGAGTTCGACAAGGCTATGTTCAACCTACCGGCTAACCTCCTGGGGCAGATCTACGCCATCGATGACGCGGGGCGATTCCGGCCCTTGACGGTAGCCGAGGTCATCGTGCCGGCGAGAGAGCCGGAGATCCGCGCGCTGATCCGGCAGGTGTTCCGGGTGGGCCAGGCGATCAAGGTGTACGGCGATTCGGACGACCTCGAGGCCCTTTATGCCGAGGTCGTGTCGGTGTGGGGGCGCCACGCCGACCATGTGCCCTCGAGCCTTCAATGGGTGGATTTCAAGGTGCGCGAGGGGACCTTGGAGCCGGTCATGACCCCCACGGAGTCGTGGCTCCTGGGGCCCCTGGTGCGCTACGCGCGCTCCGCCGGGCTCGACGCCGCCGCCGGCTATTTCGAGCTACTGCAGGAGCGGCTCGTAGACAAGCTCACCCTGGCGGTCCATCGTCGCATTGAGGCCCTTCACGGGGTGCCTCCGTGAGCTCGACCGAGCACGATGGGCCGGTATCCCGGTCGTTCGAGTCGTAGACGATCGGTTGCTTGAACAGCAACAGGTTGTCGCACCGCAGCCCGGAGACCGGGTCGCGTGCCATGTTGCCGACGACGGACACCGCGCGAAACGTCTGTGGCGGCCGCATCCAGGTAGATGGCCGCGAGCATCGAGCCCTTGACCCGGTTGTTCGCGATCATCACGCCATCGGCGGGTCGGAGCACCGGGCG
>JBQTJM010000367.1:0-22219 GCA_052387115.1 Gammaproteobacteria bacterium
CAAGCTGGAAAGCTGGATGCGTTTGCAGAGAAGGCGTTGCGCGAGCACGCAAACGGAAAGACCACGCCTCTTTGAATCACCACGCAGCCCCGGACTTCTGGGCGTGCTATACGTCCAGTGAAAACAACAACCTGTTTCGATGTTTTCGAGCAGTGCGTGATGGCTATCGAGGCGGGGGAGCTAATCGAGTCGGAAAGCGAGAAGGACAAAGAGTTCCACTTCCAAAATTGGTGCGCGGCGCGACGCGGCCTTGCGCGGGCTCGGCTGGCACGTGCGCGCCCTGCTACGGCTGACCCCGCCGGTGCTCCGCCACTGGCCAGCGGCGCGTGCGGCCGCCCGCCGCTCGGAGTGTCCCGGGGCCGCGCTCCGAGGCCCTCGGGCCTGAGGCGCTCGCGAGAACCCCGGGGTCGGGTTGCCCCTGGGTCTGGGTGTTACAACAATGACTGACGGCGGTGACCCTCCCACCCATGAGCGGTCCCTTGGTTTGCGGGGGCGACGAGGAGGAAAGATCCGCTTGCCTTCGAAGTTCCCACCCATTCAAACAGACAAGATCACCGGCCGAGCTTGCTCGGCAGGTCGCGTACCGTACGGACGCCGAGCCCATCGACTCGGTGATCGAATCCGTCCAGCCGAACGTCGTCGCGCTGACCGTGTTCTCTGTCGGTGCTCCTGGTCGCGTTCGGCGCTTGGCGGCGGCAGCGGCGAGAACGCGCCGCGAAATCATGAGGGCTCGCGCGCCCGTGATATGAGGCAAAGCCGATGACTGGCGCGCTCTTGATCTACGGGGCAAACGGCTACACGGGCGAGCTCACAGCGCGATTCGCGGCGGAGCGCAAGCAGCAGGTGATCGTCGCCGGTCGCAGCGCGGAGCGTGTTCGGGCGGTCGCCGATCGGTACGGCTTCGAGCATCGGGTCTTCGGGCTCGACGATCCGGAAGCGCTGGTCGCGGGCTTGGCCGGCGTCGGAGTCGTCTTGCATTGCGCCGGGCCATTCAGCCGCACGTCCAAGCCGATGATCGACGCGTGCCTGGCGGCGCGGGCGCACTATCTCGACATCACCGGCGAAATCGCGGTCTTCGAGAGCGCCGCGGCGCGCGACGCCGACGCACGAAGCGCCGGCGTGATGCTCTTGCCGGGCACCGGTTTCGACGTCGTACCGTCCGACTGCCTCGCGCTCCACGCTGCGCGAAAGCTACCCGACGCGCATGAGCTGACACTGGGGTTTTTCGGCCTCGGCTCGGTCTCTCGCGGCACGGCCACGACCATGGTCGAAAACCTGCACCGCGGCGGCTTCGTGCGGCGGCACGGCAAGCTCACGCCGGTGGCCACCGGATCGCTCGTGCGCGACATCGACTATGGGGACGGGTCGGGCAAGAAACGCTCGATGGCCATCCCGTGGGGCGACGTGTCGAGCGCTTTCCATAGCACGCGCATCCCCAACATCGAAGTCTACGTGGCCGCCACGAGCGCGATGATCTGGGGAGCGCGGATCGGCTCGCGGTTCGGGGCAGTGCTCGGCTCCGACCTAGTGCAGAGCTTTCTCAAACGTCGCATCGACGCGCGCCCGGCCGGGCCGACCGACGAGCAGCGCAAGCGCGGCAAGAGCTTCCTCGTGGCCGAAGCCCGCAACCCCGCCGGACGATCCGCGAAAGCGTGGCTTGAGACTCCGGAGGGCTACACGCTCACCGCGTTGACTTCGCTCGAGATCGCCGAGCGCGCGCTCGCGGGCGAAGTCGAGAGGGGATTCTCGACACCAGCCAAGCTGCTTGGCCCCGATTTTATTCTCGGCTTCGAAGCAGTGCGCCGCCGCGACGACGACGTTGCCTAGGCTGGAACGAGATCCGTCGTGGCGCTCTTCTTGTTCGCGCACGCAGCCGGAGCGCCTTCGGCATCCCGCTGGATGCAAGCGTATAAGCGCCGGCTGGAGGCGCTCGGGTCGGTCGTGACGTTCTACTATCCGTACATGAGGGCGGGCTCGAAGCGACCCGACCCGCACGCGAAGCTCGTCGCCGCACATCGCGAAGCGCTGGCCGCCGCGCGGGAGGCGCACGCAAACCGACTGACACAGGGGGCCACCGATCCGGTGGTGCTCGTCGGAAAAAGCATGGGCGGGCGCATCGGCTGCCACCTGGCGCTAGAGGAGCCGGTGGCGGCGCTCGTTTGCCTCGGTTACCCGCTCGTGGGAATGGGCCAGGCGGCGCAGCTACGCGATCGCGTGCTCATCGAGCTCGCGAGGCCGATCTTGTTCGTGCAAGGAACGCGCGACAAGCTCTGCCCGCTCGAGCGCCTGAGCGACGTTCGAAACCGAATGACCGCGCCGAACGAGCTTTTCGTGGTCGAGGGAGGGGATCATTCGCTGGGGGTGACGAAGACGGCGCTCGTTGCGGCCGGGGAGTCGCAAGAAGACGTGGACCGGCGGGTGATCGCGGCGATTGCCGGCTTCGTACAAAGGCACACCTGATGTTCGACGATCTCAACGCAGGTAGTTCCGGCACGCGTTACACGCGCTTCGGTCTCGTTTGGCGCCACGGGTCATTCGTATCGAGTCGACCCGAGGCACGTAGGAACAACGCGTTCTCTTCGCACGCAAACCGACCATCATGAGTGAAACCTTGATCACCTGTCCGGCCTGCGGACATCGTTTCGCTGTTTCCGAGGCCATGGGCGCCGAGCTTCGCAGCGAAATCGAGGCGCGCTTGAAGGCCGAGCACCAGACCTTGCTGCACCGAGCCGTCGAGCAGGCGCGCGCCAAGACGGCGGAGTCGCTTACGGTCGAGCTTGGGGACCTGAAGGCCCAGATCGCGGACAAGGACCGCAAGGCGAAACAGGCCGAAGAGGCGCAGATCGCACTCCTGCGGCAGACCCGCGAGCTGCAACAGCGGAATGAGACGCTCGCCGAGAAGGTCCGGGCGGAGGTCGAGGACAAGCTGCGCGCGGAAGGAGAGGAGCGGGTGAAGAGCGCCGTCGCCGAGGCCGAGGCGCGCGCACGAGAGGGCAGTATAGAGGAGATAAAGTGCCTTCATGAGCGGCTCGCCGAGCAGCAGAGAAAGATGCGGATCGCGCAACAGGCCGAGCTGGCGCTGCATAGGGAAAAAGCGGCTCTGGAAGAACGCCAGCTCGAGCTGGACCTCGAGGTGGCACGAAGGATCGACGTGGAGAAGCAGCGCCTCGAAGAGAGCATCCGTAAAAACGTCAGCGAAGAGCAGTCGCTCAAGGTCAAGGAGAAGGATAAGCAGATCGAGGACCTGAGACGTCTGCTGGAAGAGGCACGGCGCAAGAGCGAGCAGGGCTCGCAGGAGTTGCAGGGCGCGGTCCTGGAGCTCGGCATCGAGGCGGCCCTCGCACGCCAGTTCCCGTTCGATCGCGTCGCGCCCGTCGCCAAAGGCACGGCCGGCGCCGATCTCGTGCACACGGTGTGTAACAACGCCGGTCAGCCCTGCGGGACCATCGTATGGGAGGCGAAGAGGACCAAGAACTGGTCGCCTGCGTGGATCGCCAAGCTCAAGGACGACCAGCGCGCCATCGGCGCCAACTTGGCGGTCTTGGTGTCCGTCGCCCTGCCCGAAGGGTTCGGAGAATTCGGCTCCGTGGACGGCGTCTGGGTTTCCTCCCTGCGCGCGTGGCCGGCGCTGGCGGTGGCGCTGCGCGAGCAGATCCTCCAGGTGGCCTTTGCCCGGGTCGCCTCGGAAGGCCGGCACGAGAAGATGGAGATGCTCTACCGCTATCTGGCCGGCGACCTGTTCCGGCACAAGGTTGCCGGCATCGTCGAGGCCTTCACCGCGCTCCAGGACCAGCTCAATCGCGAGCGCCGCGCCATGGAGAAACAGTGGAAGGAGCGCGAGAAACAGATCGAGCGCGTCATCCTGAACACGGTCGGCATGTACGGCGAGATGCGCGGGATCGTCGGGACGTCGCTGCCGGAGATCCCGGCGCTGGAGCTCGAAGAGCATAAGGTGCTGGAGGGTCCGGACGGACTACAATGACACCCCGAGACCGGTACATCACCGGTATGGGCCGCACCACTGCGCGGCCGGTTCGCTGAACCGAGCCGGGCAGGCAGGGCCGTACACGGCTTTGGACTTCAGGCTCCGGCCCCAGGCTCGGCGGCCTGCCGGGTGAACGGCTTCTCGCTAGCTAGCCGCGATGGGAGAGAGAATGGGCATCACGCTGCCGCTCGGTCGCTACCGGTTCGCGTTCCGGGCCATTGACCATCTGCGCCTGCCGCGCTTTCCGGGCTCCGCCTGGCGCGGCGTCTTCGGCCATGCCCTGAAGCGCGCCGTGTGCGTGACCGGCCTCCCCGCCTGCCCCGACTGCCTGTTGTACCGCTCTTGCGCCTACCCCTACGTCTTCGAGACGCCGCCTCCACCCGGGACAGAGAAGATGCGCAAATACCCCGCGGCGCCCCACCCCTTCGTCCTGGATCTCGATGAGGAGGGGGGCACCACCCCCGCGGGCGCTTTCTACACGCTCGGCCTCACCCTCATCGGCCGAGGCAACGCCTACCTCCCCCCGATCGTCTTCGCGCTCACGCAGGCTGGGGAGCAGGGGCTGGGCAGCCGGCGCGGCCGGCTGGCCCTCGAATCGATCGCCCAGGAAACCGCACCCTCGGGAAAGTGGCGGACCATCCATCGCACCGGGGGCGGTTTGAACGCGCTGCCACCCTTCGTTCCCCAAATCCCAGCCGTGCCCGAGAGCCTGCGGATCAACTTCCGGACGCCCCTGCGCCTCAAACGCGACGACCGGCCCGCTTGCGCGGAGGACTTCACGTTCGGAATGTTCTTCTCGAACCTCCTGCGCCGGATCTCGCTGCTCAGCTACTTCCACGGCGACACCCCGCTCGAAGCCGATTTCGCTCGACTGACCGCGAGTGCTCGGGAAATCTCGCTCGCCGGTGCCTCGCTCTCCTGGCAGGACGGGGCTCGCTACTCCTCCCGGCAGGCCGGGAAACGCCCATGGGCGGCCTCCTCGGTGAGATCGCGCTAGACGGCGCCGGCCTCGAGCCCTTCTGGCCCTACCTCTGGCTCGGGCAGTACGTGCACGCCGGGGCGGCCACCAGCATGGGGCTCGGGCGGTATGCGATCGGCTCGGCAAGCTTGCCGGGCGGGACGCCGACAGCGGACCGCGGTAGCATGGAGGCGTGTGAATCGCGACCTATGGAATGAGCACGCCATGCAACCCCACGAATACTCCAGACGGAGCTGCTTGCGGTGACCGGTCTTTCGCCGCAGGTGGTGACCGAGAGCGTCTTTGCGCTGGAGGCCACAAGTCCCGCCTTCGCACCTACGCGTGCACATCATCACCACAGCCTACGGGGCACAGCACGCCCGCGTGGCGCTACTCTATCTACTAGCGTCTTAAGGGATTTTATCAACAAACACCGGATGGAGGATGAGAATGATACCCCTGGTATGCGGAGACCCAAGCCACGGTCCGGCATCCTTCTCGCGTTTCGTCCTGCCATTTGCCTACCACCTGGAGGGGCCTTTGTCGGGAGGTGACGATAGCAACCCACGGTACGTTCGGAACGACCTGCCCGACCAGGTTTGGCGCGAGAGGTACCTGACCGAGGATACCGCGGATGTCCTTTTCCACAGGGCGCGCTGGTTCCGCCTCAGTACGGATGGCTTTTGTGTCACTATGACCTTTCGCAATGCTCGCAGACTTCAGGTGCGTATTGCGGCTCCTCGTGTGATCCTCTTCGAATACCCCAATGCGCCGGGCAGCGACAAAGGAGCTGAGCCTGATGGCGATTTGCTACGCACCGGCTTCCTGCTACTAGACCTCTTTTTCCCTAACCACAATGCGGACCATTCCGCGACCTTGGACGATCTTCTGGACCTCAACGAGCTGTTTCGTTATTGGCGTAAGCCATACGTAGGTCATGACACGGCAGGTCACAAGGGCTACGGTTACGTGGATCTGTTGGCCGAGTGCCCTGTGAATCCGCTCGATCCGAGAAAGACCATCTCCGAAAGCTGCACGGGCGTTGAAAAATACCTTCAGCGCTGGGCTTCACTATTAGAATGTCCGATAGAGATCGCTGGGCCTCATGGCAAGGAGAGCTATGCACTGTTTCCGTCCGACGCGAAGAACCACGCTCGGACTTGGGTCGAGCAGGCGGATGGTGGGGCACCAGTCGAAGACGCCGGCTGGATTGTCTACGCAGACGATCGAACCTTTGTGTGGACCTGCGCGGTATTGAAGGACGGTGCCCAAAGCCTTTGGGACGCATTTGGGGAAAGCGAGCAACCTGCGGAAGGATCTCCCAATGGCCGCGAATCACACTCGCAAACGTGGCGGCCCCACCGCTATGGACACTGGATCAAACTCCTAAACGTGGATCAACCGAGCGGAGACCCCGTGCAGACACATTCGAAAGTTCATGAGTTCGAGCGGCGCTGGGCGAAAGAGCGGACCTATCACCGCTGGGAGGAGGGAGGTAGCTACTATGGCTTTAACTACCACAGTGGAGCAATGATTGGGCCTCCCTGGAAGGAACCACCTCTCTGGGAACACTTCTCAACCTTTTACTTCGATATTGTGTTGCTGCTATTCTACCTGCGGGTATCGCTGTTCCGCTTCAGCAAGGACTTGACCGAAATCTCGGCGCAAGCGCGCGACGAGCAGAAGACTGGCAGCAAGAAGGACGCTGTGACGCGGGAGAAATGGCGCCGTGAGTTTCAAGAGCTGCGCCGCCGGTTCGCGTTTTTCACCAACCTGTATCAATTTCCCCTACTGTCCAATCAGCAACAGTCGCTCGAGATGTACGCAATCGCGAGGAAAACTATGGACGTAGACGATCTATTCCACGAGATCCAGGATCAGATCAAGAGTACTCATGAGTTCCTGGCGATGACAGAAGCGCATGAGACCACTCAAATCGCGACACTTCTCACCGTTGTGGCCACGGTAGGTTTGGCTTTCACGGTGGTGTTGAGTTTTTTTGGAATGAACATCATCTTTACTCATGGCTGGAAGGGTTGGAAAATCCTAGGCGTGGAGGTGGCTTTCTTTGTCGCTGCACTCGTAGTTGTCTCTTTGCTTTTTTGGGGGGTAATTCGTAACGCTCAGCGGCTTTTTCTCCGATTCAGTAAATGGGCCCGCCTCGATAAGGAGATCGAACAGTGACGTCGGCAAACGTGAAATATTACCTGCGTATTGAAGGCGTCAACCTGTCGAACTTCGTTTACGACACCCAGGACTTGAGCACTAGTCGTGGCGGCGGACTGCTCTTGCTGCAGGCGGTAAAGCAGGTTGAAGAAAAGTTCAGTAATCTCACGTCCATAAGCACCGGCGCATCGGTGGGTCTATTCTCGTTTGAAGCCAAGAGTGATGCTGACGCCACGATGCTGCGAGACGAGGTGCTTAAGTGCTTGAAAGGCCATGCTGGTTACGCCACGTTCGTGGTCGATGTGCTCCCGGCCAATGGCGGCTTTCGCGACGCCGTGGAACGGGTCATTGCCCTGAACCGCTTCCGCCAGATGAGTTCGCCAACGCTAGTCTATCCGGATCGGGGGTCGTCAGGTCAAGTCTGTGATGTCGATTATGTTCGACCGGCGACCCAGGACGGGAGTTGGCGGGGTGAAGAACCAAATCGCCGGAAGGAACGGATCAGCGACTCGGTCGAGGCCCGGAGAAAATATGGGCGGAAGCAGAAACAGGAGTTCTACCGTGCGTTACTGCCGGGCGGCACGCCGCGAGACGAAATCACGCCAGACGCGGCGACCGTCGGCAGCGAACAAGCGGAAGCGTTGGGTGCACTATATCGATTTCTCGCAAGCGACGGCGAGCACTTTACGCATGACCTGGAGGAACTCACGACCAGGGGTACTGACGAACCCCTCGGTCACAAGATGGCCGTGATTTACATTGACGGCAACGGCTTTGGCAAAATTCAGGCGGAGTGTGGAGACGAGACCACCCTGGAAAGCTGGGATAAGACGATCAAGTCTAGCCGCGCCCGCCTGGTGGCTGCCCTGCTCGCGGAGGCCTATGCGACCACTTGGCCGGATGGCTCGAAGCCATGGTTGACGGATAAGGGCAAGCTCCGCTTCGAAACCCTTCTCTGGGGGGGCGATGAACTGATCTGGGTCGTGCCTGCGTGGACCGGCTGGTGGACCCTCGCTAAGTTCTATGAGCTGAGCGAGACGTGGAGCTGGCCACCGAACGGCCAGCCGCTCAAACACGCCGCTAGTATCATCTTCTGCAACTACAAGGCACCGATCCATCGAATGACGGATATGGCGAAATCGCTTGCCGAGATCTGCAAGAAGGGTGACTGGCGCAAGGAAAACCGTGCCGCATATCTGGTTCTAGAGTCGTTCGACATCGTGGGCGGTTATCGTGATTATGTGCGGGAACGCTACCGCGAACGCATCGAGGTCGATGCGTTGACCCTGCATGGTGATGACCTCTCCGACTGGATCGGTTTATTCACGCAAGTTAAACGGATACTTCCAACCCGCCGCGCTTTCGGTGTGTTGCACTCCGCTCTGGGCGGGCCGGGGAACCTGAAGCGTCTGCATCGTGAGGCACGGCAAATCATTGAAAGAGGCGGTCTGTCAACTGAGTTCGATCGCCTGCTGGGAACTGTGCCGGAGAAACCAAATCCGGCCGCCTGGGCTCATTTGGTGGAACTGTGGGACTACATCGCCCCGGAGGTGGAGGTGGAGGAATGAAACCCTTCCGTTTCAAGTTGGCGCTCACGCTCAAGACGCCGTTCCTCGTTCAGGCATCCATGGGTGGCGGATTCGGCCTGGATGCTCTGTTGGCCCGGGACGAAGAGCACAATCCCTATCTGCCCGCGGATTCCGTGGTGGGCAAGCTGCGCGAGGCGTGGTGCGATCTCAGCCGCGTGTCGGGATTTACGTTTCTGCCGCGGGTAGATGACTGGCTGGGCGCAAAAAGTAGTACACCAGACGACGCTCCCCAGCGCAGGCGTATCAAATTCGAAAGCCTCAAGCTTGTCAGACGGGCGACTCGTGGCAGCTCGGCACCGGAAGTGACGGAGGATAGCGAGGGGGCCGGCGCGGCTGCTCCGGTGGGCGCGCCAAGGTCGTTTGCCCGGGGCTTCTTCACACTGCCACGTATCCAGATTGACGAGGAGCGGCATTCCGCAAAGAAAGGCGCGCTGATGCTCGCCGAGCAGCCCTGTCGTCCGGGGCGGGAGATGACATTCGCGGGCGAGTGCTACGGCTATGTGGACGACCCCGACAACTTTCGCCGCCACCTGATCGCGGGACTGCGCTGGATCCCACAGATCGGCGCGGAGCGCACGGTGGGCTTCGGCCGTGTCCTGCGGGTGGACGTCGAAGACCTGGGTCCTGGCCCGCAGGGCGAATTCACCTCTACAGTACCGGCAAGCTGTACGCGGCTCGGCCTCCGGCTGAGGTTGACGGAGCCGTTCTGCCTTGCCAAGCGGCGCGTCGCGGAGAACATCTTCGAGTCTGACGTGGTCATTTCCGGGGGTGCCCTCAAGGGCGCGGTAGCCACATTGCTGGGGTGCCATCCGGGGCAATACCCGGAATTGGAAAGGCACTTGGACAAACTTACCTTTCGCCACGCGTTTCCCTCGGATGCTCCACAAGCCCGAGCGGTGGTAACGCCCCTGTCGCTTGTAAAAGTCAAGGATAAGGTGATTGGCAAACAACTGGTCTTCGACGTGGCACGTTGTGAAAAGCCGGTCTTGATCAACGGGCGAGCGCCTGCGTTCCGCATTGACTGGAAAGATGATGGAGGCCTTGAACACTACGGCCGAGCGGAAGTCGGACGCCGCCTGCAAGTTCGGACAGAGATTGATTCTTCCACTCTACGAGCTGCCGAGAACAAGTTGTTTGTCTATGAGTCTATCAAGCCCGGAGAGACGATATGGCTGTCGGAAGTGCTCTTGCCAGGGAACGATGGCGCGCCAACAGCGGCACTGCAGGAGCTAGAACGGCTCTTGTGCCAGGCCGCCGCGCCGCAAGGCCTTAAATTCTTGGGCAAGACTGACGCCCGAGCCGAAGTCGAATTCGACACGACTGTCAAATTCGCACAGCTAAGCGATCCTAAGCCTGTGGCAGGGGGGTGGATTGTCACCCTGCAAACGCCCGCGCTGCTCTGCTCCCCGGAAGGCATGGCCAACCCGAAAGAGGGATATGAAACGGTTTGGAAGGAATTGTCGGGAGAGCAACTGGAGCTATCGCACTTCTTTGCCAGCCAGTCGCTTGCGGGTGGGGGTTACCTCTACCGGCGTTTCATGGACACTTCCAAGCCCTACCGGCCATTTCTGCTTACGGATCCCGGAAGCGTCTTTGTATTAAAGCTGGCGCAGGGCGACCAAAACATAGCCATAAAAACGGTCGAGGGGTGGCTGCGCAACGGCCTACCCTTACCTGGGTGGGCCCGGAACCGTTATGCGCGCTCCGGCGAACCGCTCTGGCAGACTTGTCCCTTCTTGCCGGAGAACGGATTTGGAGAGGTCGCCGTTAACCTGCCTGACCACGACAAGTTATCGCGTGGGGCCAAGTTCACGGAACTGGATGTGCTCTAATGACCATGCGGTATCTGATTGAAGGTACCTTGATCGCTATGACGCCCCTACATGTCGGCAGCGGGGACGAAACCACTCGCGAAAAGCTTACGCGAGAGGATATCGGCGAGTGCGTACGCGTTGATGCCGTCGCGGTGGATGACGGTGGCTGCCCGTGTTTGCCGGGGCCGACTCTGAAGGGTGCTCTGCGTGCATACCTGGTGGCGAACGGGAAGGGGACCGCCGCCGACAGCCTGTTTGGCACTGCCGACAAAGCCGGGAAGGCGGAAATACAATTCGCGTACTGCACGACTCCGCAACCCGCCGATCCCACTTTTCCGCCGTACTGGCAACACGAACGCGGCGCGGGGGTAGAAACCTCGGTTTCCCTCGACCGCCACACTCGCACGGCGATCGAGGACCGGTTGTTCCACCGCGAGGTGGTGCCGCCGGGGACGGTCTTTCGGTTCGAGGCGACGGCAGACGGCCTCAATGAGGGAGAAATTGCGGACCTGCTGGAGGCCCTCGAGGGCTTGAACCATTTAGCGCTGGGGGCGGACAAGGCGAGTGGCAAGGGTCGATTCAAGTGGCAGCGAGGCAGCGTGAAGCGGTTCGGAAAAGATGAGTTCGATCGTTGGTGGCAGGCGTTGGCCACCGACGAAAGAGCTGACTGGTGGGCTTACGCCGAGACCTATTCGGTTCCTAACGCCACTCCGGTGGCGCCAAAGCATCCGGCATTGAAGATCGTGATCCAATTCGACCACCGCTTTCTGGTAAACGACCCGGACCAGGAACCGCCTAGAGGATCGCCCGAGCCGGACATGAACCCCTTGCGCGACTGGAACGGGAGGGCCTTCTTGCCGGCCAAATCGTTTCGCGGCGCGCTTCGCACCCAGGCCGAGCGCATCCTCCGTACTATGGGGAAGCAAGCGTGCGCCGTCGGTAGCAAGCGACCGCAGGAAGGGCAATGCCGGACCCTCCACACC
This sequence comes from Gammaproteobacteria bacterium, assembly GCA_052387115.1. GTDB lineage: Bacteria > Pseudomonadota > Gammaproteobacteria > JACCXJ01 > JACCXJ01 > JACCXJ01. The sequence goes on from JBQTJM010000367.1 coordinate 11,496, forward strand.
CACGAAGAGGTTGGCCGTCTGTGCTACGCGTGCCAGGTATTCGGAACCCCCGGCTGGAGGTCGCGGCTCTGGGTTAGCGACTTCACGGCAACCCAAGCTTTCGACGAGGCGTCTCAACAGTTCGTCGCGGTGGATCGCTTCACCGGCGGCGCGCGGGAAGGTGCACTTTACGAAATTAGAGCCGCTGACAAGCCCGCGCTGAGCGGCGAGCTGCGGGTGGACGCCCGCCGCATGCCATTCTGGGGCTATGGACTGCTGGCGCTGGCTATCCGCGATCTGGTTGAGGGAGACATCCGTTTCGGCTATGGGCGGGCACGCGGTTACGGAGCCGCCCGCGGCCGGCTTGTAGGCGGGCTTTCAGATTGGCGCAGGGTCTACGCCGCGCTGCTTCCAGCAATCCGGGCTGGCGGTGACAGGGCAGACCTACCCCAGCAGGAATCCCCCGACCAAGCCAGCGAAGACGATCTCAAGAGCGCCATCCGGACCGCCGTCCAGGCACTGCGCGATCTGCCACCGTGCCCTGGCAGCTACCAGGCATCGGAGGGTACCGTCCATGACGAATAGGACCAAAGGCGCTATGTCCCTCCATGGGATACCAAAAGGTCCCTAAGCAGGAGGAACGACCATGCCGTTTTTTAATCCGTACCAGTTTGTGCCCGTATCGGCCCCAAATACCACCGATTGGAGTGGGATCGCGGTGTTTGATGGGCAGGATATCGGCCATCACAGCCACGCCAGCTACGCAACCACGAATGGCCCGAATAGCGACCCCGTATATAGCGGTCGGCTTATTTGCCGCTTGGAGACGGTCACGCAGGCCTTTGTAGGTGGCCCGAACCGTACTGAAGGGGATAAGGAGAACGACCGACCGGCAACGGTGGAGCCTTACAAGATCGACAACGAGGCGGCGATCCCGGCGAGCACACTCAGGGGTATGATCTCTTCGGTCGCCGAGTCCGCCAGCAATTCAGCGCTGCGGGTGCTGGAGAACCGGTTTCTAACCTACCGTCGCAAAATGAGCGAGGCCATGTCAGCGATCGGCATGGTGATCTTGGCCCACGGCAAGTACTGGTTGTATCCGCTCACCTTGCCTACAGGAAGGATTACGGCGGGCACATGCGAGATAGATAAGAAATGGTCCGGCGTGTTCTGTACGCCTCGGCTCAAGGTGTATCTATCGTGGGAACCTAGCGCCGCGTGGAGCAAACTCCAGCCCACATTCGTCTGGGCGTCGCGGCGTACGCACCAACAGTACTACGCGCTACCATTGGAGGATCGCCGTTTCGACAACCAAAGAAACTGTCCCCCGGGCACCCGCTTTAGTTGCGATGACTTCGTTAGAAGACCTTCGAAGTCCGCCAGCCTTTTCATTGGGCAACGGCCCCTTCAGGAGATCATACCCGTTGTGGTATCTAAGCTCTCTCAGGAGCAGAGAAAAATGGGCGGCGCCTACAGACAGGGCGTGCTGCGCGTTTTTGCTCACAAACTACGAACCGACATACCACAGAATCGCACGCATGAGTTGTTCATCCCTTTCTCGAAGAGGGACTTGTCCCGCATCGAAGAGTTCATTGGTTGCGATCCGCATGAGGTCACTGCCTTCACGATACCAGATTACTCCGCCCCCACGTTGCAATGGTTTCTGGAAATACCTCACGACGTGGTCGCCAGATACCATGCTCTCGCCGACGAGCGCAGCGAGAAAGGCCAGGAAAAACTGAGTCCGGAGGAGCAATTGCCCTATCAACCTGTGGGGACACCGAGAAACGAAGGAGATTGCGACAACCGAGACATCCCTCATAGCCTTCGCCTGAAGTCCGGCGATCTGATCTATTTCGACGTGGCCAACACCGATGTGTCCCCATCGGTTGCGGAGGTGTCGTTTTCCTCAATCTGGCGAGGCGCTGTTAAGGAACGCGCCCATGCATTTTTTTGCAACATAAGCCGGGAGCTCCTTCCATTCAACGCTTTGAGGCGGTACATCTCTCCCGCTGAATGGCTGTTCGGCTTCGTGGAAGTGAATGAAGGCAAAGACCTGATGAATCGCTCGGCACGCGCCTTTGCAGGCAAAGTGAATCTGTCCCCTGCACGGTTGCTATCTGCGCCGCAAGGTGGTCCATTCGAGGACGAGGTGACGCTTAAGGTATTAAGCAGTCCCAAACCGCCCTGTCCGGCCATGTACTTCGCCGCGCAAGCTAGCACAGCGAAATCGGAGCTCACGGCAGAGACCCACAATCCCAATGGCCGCAAGTTCTACTTACACGCTTGGCAGCAGAATGGCGAGGTGGTGAAGCTGAACAGCAAGGGATCGCGGGACGCGAACGTGCGGGAGCCGTGGCGAAGCCATGATAGCCCTACCGGTCCCAAGCGTCATCTCAAAGTAAGGGTCAAGCCGGTCAAGAAAGGGTGCGTATTTTATTTCCATGTCGACTTCGACAACCTGAGCGCCACCGAGCTTGATCTACTGTGTTTCGCCCTCCAGCCCAACAGCCTGTTTCATCATAAGCTTGGCATGGGCAAACCCATTGGCCTGGGCACGGTGCGGGTCAACATTGAGGGTCTATTTCTGGTAAACCGCCTGGTACGCTACGGTTCCGACGACGTTTTTGACAGGAGCCGGTACCATCAAGTTTGGTGGGGTGGCCACCATAGTGCCGAGTGGCGGAGTCGATACCGTTTGGAAATGGTGGCGGCAACGGGACAACCAACGATTGCGCAGCAAGAGCAACCCGAACAGCGCGCGGCACGCTATTTGGAGCAACATACGGGCTCTACTACACATGTGTTGCTGGCCCTGGGCAATCCCCAGAATATCCGGGACCCGGTCCACTATCCACAGCTGGCGAACCTGGACGTGGAGGTGGAGACCTTCAAGTGGTTCGTGTACAACGACCGCCCTCAGACTCGTCCCAAGCAGCGTCTACACTGGAACGGCACGGGCGATCCGCCCCCATTGGAGCGATGAACGGGATGCCACCGGACAGGCTCGTTTTTTTCCTCGGCGGCCGGGACTTGGAAATGGTAACCATCCGCACGTTGCTGCAAGCTCATGCACCGACCATGTTCCACGACAAGGGCCTAACCTGGGGCGCACGCGCTTCGGCCTACCAAGGAGAGATCGAAAGCGCGCTGTCCGTAGGACAAACGCCCGTGCTCATCGAGCTCGAGAACGACCTTGGTCTTGACCCAGCTACTGTTACAGTAGTCGTCGATCATCACGGCGAGCGCGCCGGTGCAGAAGAGCCTACATCTTTGCACCAGGTCTTTCGGCTGTTGAGATTGCCGGCCGCGGCTTGGACGCACTGGCATGAGCTCGTCGCCGCCAACGATCGGGGCCACATCCCGGCTTTGCTGGAAGCCGGGGCGACACAGGAGGAAATCGTGCGGGTTCGTGCAGCGGACCGAGCCGCCCAAGGGATTACACCCGAGGAGGAGGCACAAGGAGAACGCGCAGCAGCCTGCGCTGAGACTCTCTTAGAGGGAAAGCTCACCATAACGCGGCTTCCCCACAGCCGTACCGCAACGGTAGCGGATCGCCTGCATCATGCCCTCGGCGGGGCGGGTTACAAGAACTTGCTTGTGCTGTGCCCGCACGAGGTCGACTTCTTCGGAACCGGGTCATTGGTGCTAGCGCTCGATCGGAAATATCCCGGGGGCTGGTACGGAGGGGCATTGCCCGAACGGGGCTATTGGGGGCATGGGGAACCCTTCCCCCCGGAGGCACAGATCGTGCGCTTTCTGCGGCAACAGCTCTTGGAGCGGCAGAGTAAACTTGTAGCACACACTATGTGCTTATAGTCCGCAGGGAGTTATCTCAATGAAGACCCGCACGCTACCCGAAAGCTTGCGACCGTACTTCTGGGACACCGACTTCGACAAGCTGGACGTGATCGCGCACCGCCGGTTCATTGCAGAACGACTGTTGGAGAAGACGACCCCAGACACCTTTCGCTTCCTGCTCGAGAGCTTCGGCCGGCCCGAGTTGCGCAGGATCGTTGAGGAGAGCCGGCGGCTCGATGCCCGGGACCGCGCCTTCTGGAAGCTCTACCTTGCTGAGGCTTGAGGCGCTTACCCACGAGATGGAGCGGCTGGCGCCCGTGCTCTGCGCCTCGCTCTCGGGCATGCCTTTCACGTTAGCTGGAGAGACGGCGCTGGCGTTGCAGCTCGGGCATCGTATATCGGTAGACTTCGACTGGTTTTGTCCCGAGGATATTCTGTCCTTGCGGCTTGGCGAGCGGTTCGCCGCGCTGGGGCTCGAGCTCACACCGATCCAAGACACGGCCCATACGTTTGAGTGTTTGCTTGCCGGGGTGCGATGCAGCTTCTTTTCGTTCCGGCCGCGCTTCGAGCGCGCTTCGGTCTCCTTGCACGGGAAGCCGCTCGCAGCCATTCGGGACATCGCGGCCATGAGGCTCGTGGCCATCAGCCAGCGCGGTGCCCGCAAGGACTTCTATGACCTCTTCGAGGTCCTGAGGGATCGATCTTTGGCAGACATCGCGCGTCGGCTCCGCGCGATGTACACGGATCCGGCACCGAACCCTGTTCATATCGCCAAATCGCTCGTGTACTTCGCGGATGCCGAGGACGAGCCTGAGCCGCGCATGCTGAACGGCGTGCAGTGGCTAGAGGTCAAGGCCTATTTCAGCCTCCATGCCCGTAAGCACACGGATATCCTGATCCAGGAGCTTGGGTGGCATTAATTCAGCCAAACGGTGGCCGCCATGAACATTCGCGATGCGATGGACATACTGGCAACCCTTCCCCCACAGCAGCAAGCGGAGGTGCTCGATTTCATCGAGTTTCTCAGCTCGCGCCGGCCGGCGAAGGCGCGCGGGCGGAAGCTCAGCCCGTTGCGGGAGGAGCCATTCATCGGCATGTGGGAGAACCGGAAAGACATGGCGGATAGCGCCTCCTGGGTGCGCGAGGTCCGAAAAAAGGAGTGGGGCGTGTGACGGCCTCGGTCCTGGTCGATACGGATATCCTGATCGACGTCTCGCGAAAGCTGGTATTCGCGCTTGACTTTCTCGACGCGCTGGAACGGGAGGGGGCGGTGGGGATCTCCCTGATCACCAAGCTGGAGCTGATGTCGGGCTGCCGCAACAAGCGAGAGCTTCGGACTACAGAGCGATTTCTCCGGCGTTTCGTCGTCATCAATCTTGGGCAAGGTGTCGGCGATCACGCGGAACGTCCGCGAGTACCGCCTGAGTCACGGACTCATGATCCCGGACTGCTTGATTGCCGCGACCGCCATCGCCCTGAACCTACCGCTGGCCACCAAGAACCGCCGCGACTTCCGGTTCATCGACGGGCTGATGTTCCAGCCATACGGCGAGAATCAATGAAGAGTGATGGCGTTTCCCGGACTCGTGCGTGGCGGCTGCATTTGCGTCTAGCGCACCCGGCGTATCGTCAGCCCCGCTACGGGAGGAATCACCGCAATGCACCCTCCCACATCTGGCTCTTCGGCTCGCGCGCCGACGATAAGGCGTGCGGCGGCGACGTGGATGTCTGTCGAAGCCGAGGCCGTGCCGCCCGAAGGGCGAGCAGGAGGCCGGCTGGGTGCAGGCGTGGTGCTGGAAGAGATCTAGAAGCGGAGCAGCCGATCTTCCAGATCGCCAAGATGACCGGGGTGCCGCTATGACGCTGGTTGCTGAAGGAACACTATTGGCCCTCCGTGCCGGGGCGGAGATGCGCCGGCTGCGAAACATCTGACCGGCCAAGCGTCCGATGACCACCTACTTCGTCACGCGCCACCCGGGAGCTCGCGCGTGGGCAGCCGAGGAGGGGATTATCATCGACGAAACGATCGAGCACCTCGACCCCCACGAGCTACAGCCGGGGGACGTCGTCATCGGGAGCTTGCCGGTCAATCTCGCCGCCGAGGTCTGTGCCCGCGGGGGACGTTACCTGCACCTCACTATGGAGGTGCCTCCCGAGTGGCGCGGCGTCGAGCTAACCGTCGAAGATATGCGGCGGTTCGGCACGCGGGTCGAGCAGTACGATGTGAAGCGCATGCCTGGCGTCTGTTGATGCTTGAAATCGGACGGAGCCGCTCGGCGAAGGATCATGTTTCAGGCACACACAGTCATGCGATGGTCCATGTTATGCCGGCATCCAGGGCGCACGGATGCCCTCCATGGCGGCTGGATTCCGGCAATCCCTGCCGGAATGACGGTCTAGCACGGAAGATGACCCCAGGCCCTGGGTATTCAAGCCACAAGAATCGGAGCGATCGATGACGAGACGGGCGCCAGGGTTACAGCAGGAGCGGCTCTATCGGGTGTTGATCCACCATTTGGGTTCGGCAAGGCCCATGAGTTTGGTGGTTGCGCTTCTCTTCCTCATGGCGTTCAGTTGGGCGACGGATATCGTCTACGAGATCGGACAGAGTATTCTGGGCTCGTGGATGCGATGGTCGGTCTTTGGCCTGTTCGTCATCCTGGTTTTGGCTTTCATCCTTGCCGCCCGAACATCCGCGTCACGATTTCATCCCAGGGTGGTTGAAGACGACAGTCCGACCAAAGTGCGGGGGCTAATCTTGTTTTTGAGCGTGATCCGGAGCGAAGATGGTGAGCAAATCAAAGAGAACATCTCGGCGGGGCTGTCACTCGACTCTTTTCGCCAATCGTTTGGCCGCCTGGCTTGGAGGATGCCGGTCGAGGCCATCGCCTACCATCGGGAAGGTTAGGATGGGGGTTGAGGTTTTCAGAATAATGCGACGCTCGACACCCTAACCCTCCCCCTTCCAGGGGGAGGGAATATTGATGCTGGCAACTTATTGAAGTTGCAAATGAAACAGAATTTGTTCGAGTTGCTGTGTTCAACATTTCGAATGTAAGTTCTGACGCGAATTACCTCCACGACCGAGCCGCTGCTACGCCTCCTCGGCCCGCAAGCTTGCCGAACCCCGTCCCGCACCGCAGTCCACTGTAGCCTTCTCCCGTTCGCCGCACGTGTCGGCGTACCGGAGACCCATCATGTTTCGAAAGCTCAGTTGGGCCGCGCAGCTCGCTGCTGGCGTCGCGCTCTTCGTGATCTCGTTCCTCTTGGAGGGCTTGGTGTTGACGGCCTTCCTTGCCAACGCCGCCCTGGCCTTTTCCTTGACCGCCGCGCTCGAGGTCAGCAAGGCCCTGACCATCGTCCTCTACCGCTTCATGCAGAACCAGACCGTCACGCCCTACCCGGCGAGCACGCGCGCGCTGGTCCTCTCCTTCCGTGCGGCGCTGTTTCTGCTGTCGGCCGCCTGTTCCGTCATGTACCTCGCCGAGGGGCTCGACCGGCCGGGGCTCGAGGACGCACGGGCCGCGGACCTGAAGCGTCTCGATGACGAGCACAACGTGGGGCTCGCCCGCCTCCGCGAGGAGCATGACAGCGACCGGAGAGAGGCGTTACCAGGCCTCGAAGAGCGTTATCGCGAGCAGGGCCGAGCCATCGCGGGGCGCTACCTGCCGGCCATCCGCGCCCTGGAGCAAGCCCTGGATCGCGAGATGGGGATCGCCGTCAACGGCAGGTTCGCGGGGCCGCGCTACCGGGAGATCGAACGCCGGCTCGCGGAGGAGAAAGCTGCGTACGAGCGTGATCGCGCGCGGCTCGGCGCGGGAGAGACGCGGGAGCAAAGACGAGTCGGCGATACCCTCGCCATACGCTACGGCGCGGCGCAAGAGAAAGCCGAAGAGGCGTATCACCGGCGCCGCGAGGTCCTGTCCCACGACGACTACGTGGGCGACGACCGGGTCGAGAATCCCCTGGTCGATGCGTTCATCACCGTGACCAACCGCGTCCTGGGCACACATCTCCACACTTTGCACTTCGTGTTCACCTTCTCGCTCTTCCTGAGCTTTTTGATCGAGCTCGGGATCTCGGTAGCCTTCGAGAATCTGACCCCGATCACCTATCCCGGCGAGCTCTGGTTCCAAGGCCGACAGGTCCTCTCTGGCCCGCTCTTGCGTCCATCGCCCTTGGGGACCGGGAACTGGCGAAGGGGCGCGGGGCCGCCTGCGTATCCTCTCGGCCTTGAGCCTCCGCGACAAGGTCCTGCAGCGCGCCGTCCTGACCGTGATCGAGCGCATCGCCGAGGCGCTCTTCCACCACGATAGCTTCGGCTACCGCCCCGGCCGGAACGTGGACATGGCCCTGCGGCGCGTGCAGGAGCGTGTCGCCTGCGGCCTCAATTGGTTGGTAGACGCCGATATCCGGAGCTTCTTCGACCGCATTCCACACCGCCCCCTTCGCAAGATCTTGAAAGAGAGGATCCCCGATCGCGAGGTCCTCGGGCTCATCGACGGCTGGCTTGCCATGGGACCCTCGCAGGCGAGCATCTTCGAGATCCGGCGCGGCATCCCGCAGGGGGCCATCCTCTCGCCGATCCTCTGCAACCTCTATCTGCACGAGCTCGACCGGGTTCTGTCGGACAAGAACATCCCCTTCGTGCGCTACGCCGACGACTTCCTGCTCTTCACACCGGAGCAGAAGACTGCCGAGAAAGCGCTCGGCTTCGTGGCCGCCCGCCTTCGGGCCCTCGGGCTCGAGCTGCACCCCGAGAAGACCCGGGTGATCGAAAGCGGTCCCGCATTCAGCTTCCTCGGCCGGCCCCTCCCCCGCCCGCCCAAACCGGCCGCCTCCAAGGCGTAACCGAATCGACCCCTGTCCTTGAAGGCTGGAACCAGGTAGACTTCGGGTTGGGAGATGTCTCTCGGGATGACAAGCGTAGCCGCGCGACACCTAACTCCTATGTTCGATCTGCCTGTGGATAACTCGACGCGTATCCCATTGACCGGGAGCAGGTTTTGTCGATGGGGTGGGTCCGAACGACGCCCTGATGAAGAAGGGATTGAAACCCCACCACGGCGATCTATTATGCAACCGTCCTGCGTCCGAACGACGCCCTGATGAAGAAGGGATTGAAACGCGAGAAGCTGTGCGTCTCGCCAGGCCAACACAGTCCGAACGACGCCCTGATGAAGAAGGGATTGAAACCTTTGATGTGAACTCCATACACCTCCTTTGTTCCGTCCGAACGACGCCCTGATGAAGAAGGGATTGAAACGTACTTCCAAAGGCGGAGTTTTTCGTCGAGCTTCGTCCGAACGACGCCCTGATGAAGAAGGGATTGAAACGCTTCTTCCAGCTCCAGTAACCCATCCAATGGGTGTCCGAACGAACGACGCCCTGATGAAGAAGGGATTGAAACCCAGACATTGGTGACTACCGCACGCATGTTGACGTCCGAACGACGCCCTGATGAAGAAGGGATTGAAACCTTATCCTTGAGACTGCATCTCCCGCCGTCCCCCCTGTGTCAACGTAACGTGAGACACCTTTCTTTGTGAGTTTACTGTAGAAAGGTGAAGCCCATGAACCAGGAGATACAACCGTTGTTCGAAATCGATGCAATGAAGGTCGCGGTCGGCAGTACGCCCGATCCCGAAGTAGCCGCGTTGCCCAAGCGGCGGCAGTTCTCCGTGGCGTATAAGCGTCGCATCGTGCGCGAGGCCGATGCTTGCCGGGTGCCTGGGGAGGTGGGTGCGCTATTGCGCCGGGAAGGGCTGTACAGCTCGCACCTCACATACTGGCGCCGCGAGGTAGAGGCCGGTGAAAACGCGGCGCTCGCCCCAAAGCGGCGGGGTCCCAAGCCGGATCTCGCCAAGGCCGAGTCGCGCCGCGTCGAGGCCTTGGAGCGCGAGGTGACTCGGTTGCGGCAGAAGCTGGAACGGGCCGAGCAGATCATCGAGGCCCAAAAAAAACTCTGCGAGATCCTGGGACTGCCCGTGGGCGAGGAGCCCTCGCGATGAACACCGCCCGGGAGATCGCGCCTGAGATCGGCATCGTGGCCGCCTGCAATGCGCTCGGGGTGGCGCGTGCGACGTTCTACCGCGCGCAGCGTCCGGTGTCGGCGCGCCAAACTCGCGCCCCGCACCCGGCTTCGCCGCGGGCCCTGAGCGTACCGGAACAGCACACGATCCTCGAGTGGCTCCACGCCCCGGCGTACGCAGATCTCAGCCCCCGCACCGTGTTCGCCATGCTGCTCGATGCGGGTCGCTACCTCGCCTCGGTGTCCACCTTCTACCGGTTGCTTCGCGCCTCGGGCGAGACCCCCAGGCGGCGCAATGAGCTCACCCACCCCGCCTACGCCACGCCCGAGCTGCTCGCCAGCGGCCCGCGCGAGCTTTGGTCTTGGGATATCACCAAGCTCAAGGGACCGGCCAAGTGGGTGTGCTTCCCCCTGTACGTGATCCTCGATGTGTTCAGCCGCTACGTGGTCGGCGGGATGATCGCGCCGCGGGAGTCGGCCGAGCTCGCCCACGAGCTCATCGCCGCCACCTGCGACAAGGAAGGCATCGCCCGCGGGCAACTCACCCTGCATGCCGACCGCGGCACCTCGATGCGCTCCCAGCCCGTGGCGCTTTTGCTCGCCGATCTCGGGGTCACCAAGAGCCACAGCCGGCCCCATGTCAGCGATGACAATCCGTACTCGGAAGCGCAGTTCATCCTGTACCTCTCAAAAGCATCACATCCCTGTGATCTCGGTTCAAGACGCTCAAGTACCAGCCCGACTTTCCGGCACGCTTCGACTCCCTCGAGCACGCCCGTGCGTTCTGTCAGAGGTTCTTCGCCTGGTACAACCACGCCCATCGGCACTCCGGGATCGGCTACATGACACCGGCGGCGATACACACCGGCGAGGCGCCGCGGCTCTACGCCGCCCGCCAACAGGTGCTCGATCA
>JBQTJM010000368.1:0-6614 GCA_052387115.1 Gammaproteobacteria bacterium
CTCCCGCCTCGACTGCACGAAGCTGGCCCAGACCTTCGGCCTCTATCTGCCGGATTGGCGTACCGCATTGACCTCGACCCTCGATGGGATCTTCGAGCACGGGTCGTGAGGTGCCTCAAAGCCGGCCTCAGGCACCGCCCGATACGGCCGGCGGATCGAGGAATGAAACCGATCGGCGCGATGACGTCAATGCCGCGTTTGCCGATCCGGCGCTGCCTAGATCGCCCCCCGTTCACCGGTTGCCTTGAGCTCATAGCGGGCCAGAGGCTCCGCGGGGCGTCTTTCAAGCGGCGCTTTAGGGCTCGACTTGCGGCCCATGGTGACGGGCCGCCGGCACCTTGAAACGGCTGACGGGAAATCGGGGGGAGCTGGGTGCGGTGGCACCCGACTTTCAAACTGACTACGCATTGGAGGCCACCGCGAACGCCATGGTGGGCACTTAAGCCTCAAAGACCCGTCTAATCGTCGTACCGTCCATGGGTCGATAGAGGCATGAACAAGCTTGTGCGCAGTCTGCTCGCGGTGCTCGCTCTGCTGGGCGGGGCGGGTATTGTCGATGATGCCTGGGCCAGAGGGGGACACAGGGGAGGACACGGTCATGGCGGAGGGCATGGATTCCACGGGGGCCATGGCTCTCATGGGCATCATGGACACCGCGGAAGACATGGATTCCACAAGCATCATGGACACCGCGGAAGACATGGATTCCACAAGCACCATGGACGGCATGGTTTCCGCCATGGTTTCCATGGGCATCGTGGATTCCGCGGCCGTTTCGGTCTCGGGGCCACATTTATCTTCGCGCCTTATCGGGGACACTACCCATACTACTCGCCATCTTACCGAGACACCCAGCCCGACTACTGGTACTACTGTACCGACCCCCCAGGCTACTACCCATACATCACCAACTGCCGGGCTGCTTGGCTGCCAGTCGTCCCGCACCGCCCTCCATAGCCAACAGGCGTCGGATGATGCGCTTCAGGGCACTGGGCGTTTATTGGCGGCGGGCTGTTTGCGGGCTGCCCGACCGTGCCCCGCGGGCCTGGGGTGCTGGTCTTGCCCGGGGCCGGCAAGACCTTCGAGCAATTTCGTGAAGAGGACGCAGTCCGCCGGCATTACGCGTAGGATGGGATGGGAACGACCCCGGAACAGGCCGCTGGCGACAGCGTCGCGAGGAGTGCCGGCACAGGCGCGTCTCGGGCGGCGCGGGTTAGCCTCGCGTGCGCCTCTCTAGAAAGCCGATCTCGGCTTTGTCGAACTTATGCGTCTCCGTTCGGGGTGGCCGTTATGTTTCTGCGCGCCACTCGCACAAGAAGGAAAAGGGTATCAAGACCTAGCCCTACTTCCTCGGCGGCGACGAGGTGCTGGCTCTCCTGATCCCCTCGCTCCGGCGTCGGCGTCACTACCAGCAGCCGGAGTAATACGCTCTTCGCTGCCGGCGGCGTGTTCAACTTCGGTGGCCTCGTCGCCCTTAGCTGCAGCTTCATGTCCGGCAACGTCGTCCTGATCGGTTCCGGCGTATTGAACGCCTTCGGCCTCGTCACCGCGGACGGCTGCAACCTCTTTGGGCTGAACAGCGTCTTCCTTTCTCGCCCAGTACAACGCGAAAAGAGCAATGCCGAGCGTAATAAGCGCGACAATGATACCTACTATTTCCATAGTCCACCCCCTATCTCATGCGGAGCCCGTGTTAGAAAGCGAAATAATTATAGCATAACGTGCGTTCCAGGTAAGTATCGACGGTGAAGACCCCGCCGATCGCGCACCGCAGCATGAGTGTGAGCCGGCGGACGAGCGTTGCACGCTCCGGGGTACACCTCCCCCTGCGACAGTCTTCGGGCGGTGGGGAGCTCTGCTTGAGGCGGGGGACCTCACGGATTACTTCTCGGCGTAGCGCTCTAAGAAACCGCGTCCTCGCGCGAGAAGCGAACAAGTGAGACTCGCCGTCCCGCGTGGCTCTGCTACGGCCCGTTCACGAGCGTGCAGGACGCCGTGCTCAGTGGGTCGAACGGATTGGCGGCAGTTCCCTCTCCTGCAGTATGCCGGCCGTGTGGGTCTGTCTCATCCTCGCCCTCAATTCACTCCTGAGCGCATGGCTTCGCGGGATCCGTGGTCTCAGCGCGGCGCCGGCCTGCTACTGGTGGCCGGTCTTGACAAGCATGCTGATCTGACCTTTGGATCCTTTTGGTATTGCGTGAGGCGCCGCGCCGCTACGCGTCCCCCTGGTTCGAGCACCTCCGAGCGGCCTATCCCCCGAGCGGGATTGAAACACCTGGCCTCGACATCAGGTTGTCCAAGGCCCGTACGTGCGCTTGCTGTTTCGTCTTCAGAGATTTGATCAGTGATTTGACCTCAGGAGATAAGGCCCGATGGTGAAGTACGGCTTGGTATTCCTTGAGGCCAGTCTCCTCGCCTTCCTTCAAAACCTCCAGCGCAGCTTTATCGCCGAACCGGTTGACATCGCCAAACAGCCTCGCGGCATCCATGCGCCGATGGGACCAACTATCCCATGCCCGTGTCTGTGTGTCATTGACCGGTGTTCCCCCCAACCGCTGGACCTCGGTTCCGAGCTGTGACACGGCCTGAAGATGGTCCACCAAGATGTGGAACAATGCCTGAATTTGCGGGTCGGGGCTAAGGACCTTCCATTCCTTGTCTTGGAGGGCCTGTTCATAGGTCTCGACCGCCGATAGTTCTGTGTTCAAGAGATGATTGATCTTTCGGTGATTCATGTGTGCCTCCCACATTCGTGCCGGGCATCCCACTCGCTGGAAAGGCCGCAACGCCTGTGCCAGACGCCCTCGCCCGGACGATCCCTGCCCGTGTTCAACGACGTTTATGATCGCGGATGCGATCCTGACAAGAGCTCGGGCGCAGGGGTCGGTAAGGGTTACAGGGGCTCCCGGTAAGGATTACAGAGCCGGGCGGGGATCCTCGGCTTGCGGCGGGCACCGAAGTTGCCCGGACCTTCACGTGTGCTTCGCTGCATTCGCCTTCCGTCGGGCAACGACCGGATTGGCCGGCTGCTAGCTCGACCAAAAAAACGGTTCGACCTTACCATAGCGAGCCTAGCCACTCGTCGAGTAGATCTCTGCCATATATCCAGTAATAGAAGCCGGCCCCGAGTACTGCATGCGAGAGGGCGATCGGCGTCAACATACGGAATCTGTAGTACATGGAGGTCCAGAACACCCCCATAAGCGACGTCACGAGTGCGACTGTCAAGTCCGGTAGATGGGTCATCGCATAGCTAATTCCAGTGAGCACAATGGCGAATAGCGGCGATTGTGTAGGGATCACTGTGCGTAAGCGCCCCAACAGATAAAATTGGAAAAGCGTCTGTTGCAACAGCGCCCAAGGGAAGAACAGACCGATCGCCGGCAATAAATGCCAAGTGAACACTTGTGCTAACGCCTGATCCCATCCTCCCTGCGCATAGGCGATCCCCATCCCGAGAACCAGGAGCATCAAGACCAAACACGCCGTCACTGTCAGAGTGATGAGGAAGCACTTCCGGCGCCTCGCGCGATCGCTCATGTGGTCGTCGCCCGGTGCAAACTGGCTCCAGACCATCCGGCGGGTGAATTTCGCATTGAGACCGATTAAACCGACTGCCAAAAGGGCCAGGCCCACATCGACGCCCCAAGGCCGCTCGGGAAAGACGAGGAGAAAACCCGTCGCGCAGACCCCGAGGAGGACGAGCTCGATCGATAACCGACGCCGCAAGGTCATAGAGGAAGCCAAATTAACAGAAGTATCCCCTTTACCAGGTGTATTCCAAACCCACCCTGGCGCTGATCAATTCGTCCGTGTCAACCTCGACGGATATGAAGGGGTTCACGTGTTTGTCGATTTCGATGTCGTATTCCACGCCCGCCAGGACGGCGGAGGAGCCATCCTCGCCGTCGGCCGGGGAGGTGTTCCCGAATACTTCCGCAAAGAAACTCAAGTTCTCGGTTACGCCATAATCGACGGAGAAGGTATAGATGAATTGCTCCTTCAAGTCCTCTCCTGCCGGGGAGCCAAACGTCTCGTACTCAAGCTCCAGGTTCAAATCCAATTCGCCGAACTCCTTTCCCGAGATAACGGAAGCGGAATAGTCAGCCTTACCGGTGCCGATCTTCCCGTTATCGGCGGTGGGAATTTTAACTTTCCCTGCCAGCACGACCGCCGGCCACGGCCCCTCCCCCCCGATAGCCAGATAGGCCACGGTGAAATCCGTGTCCCCGATTCCACTAGCGTCGGATTCATCGTTCGGCATCTGCCGTTCCCAGAAGACCGGCTCCAGAAGAAGCTGAATGCGATCGCTCGGGGCATACTGAATCCCCGTTTCGAAGGTAATCGCCTTGCCGTCTCTGTCCCTTTCAAATTGTAATGCATTTTCGATGACCAGATTCCCCTCCTCGCGCACGATACGCGTGGTCCCGGCATCACGGGCAAGATCGGCCCATACGGGGGTCGCCGCTAACACGGCGACGCACACCGCGAAACGATGCGCAAGTCGGCATTTCCCCTTCAATGTGTTGATCATTGCAGGGGTGGAAGGGGCAATGCCCGCTTCATTCCGGTAACCCCCCTTTCTCATTGAGTGAACGGCCCCGCTCAAAAAGCTCATACAACACGGGCAAGACCAATAAGGTCAATACCGTGGACGACAAGATCCCCCCGATCACCACTGTCGCTAGCGGGCGCTGGACCTCCGCCCCGGTGCCGATGGCGATGGCCATGGGCAGGAAGCCCAGGGAAGCGACCAGGGCCGTCATCAGCACCGGGCGAAGGCGTAGCAAGGCCCCCTGTCGAACGGCTTCCATGACAGGCAGACCGTCCTGCCGCAGCTTATTGATAAACGTGATCATCACCAGCCCATTCAGCACGGCGACCCCCGAGAGGGCGATGAACCCGACCCCGGCCGAGATCGAGAGGGGGATATTCCGAAGCCAAAGGGCGAGCACCCCGCCGGTCAAGGCGAACGGCACCCCGGTGAACACCAGGAGACCATCCTTGACGTTGCCGAAGGTGGCGAAGAGAAACAGGAAAATGAGGAGAAGCGCGATGGGCACGACGATTTGGAGGCGCCGGGCGGCCGAGATCAGTTGTTCGAACTGACCGCCCCAATCGGTCCAATAACCGGCGGGAATGGTCACCTCCTCCTGGATCCTGTCCTCTGCCTCGGCCACAAAGGAGCCGAGGTCGCGCCCGCGCACATTGGCGGTCACCACTACCCGGCGCTTGCCGTTCTCGCGGCTGATCTGGTTGGGACCCGGGGCGATGTTCACCTCGGCCACCGCGCCCAGGGGCACGAAGCTCGGCCGCGGCGCGCTCGCGGCGGCGACCGGCGTTGCCAGGCCCGCTGCGGGCAGGAGTATGGGGAGGCGTTGGATGGCATCGAGATCGACGCGCATTGTTTCCGGCAGGCGCACCACCAGGTCGAACCGCCGGTCCCCCTCGAAGACCTCTCCGGCCTTCTTGCCGCCCAGGGCGATCTCGACCACCTCCTGGACATCGGCGACGTTCAAGCCGTAGCGGGCCATAGCCTCCCGGTTCATCCGGAGTGTCAAGACCGGCAGGCCCGTGATCTGTTCCACCCGCACATCCGCGGCTCCGGGGACCTTTTCCAGCACTTCGGCGATCTCCTCCCCGGCCTCCAGCAAGACCTCCAGGTCATCGCCAAACACCTTGACCGCCACATCGGCGCGCACACCGGCGATGAGCTCATTGAAGCGCATCTTGATCGGCTGGGTGAATTCGTAATTGTTGCCCGGGATCGCTTGCACGGCCGCTTCGAGCGCCTGAACCAGATCTGCCGTAGAGCGGGAAGGATCAGGCCATTCGGCGCGCTCCTTGAGCATGACATAGTTGTCGGCCACACTGGGCGGCATGGGATCGGTGGCGATCTCCGCCGTGCCCATTTTGGCGAAGACCCGCTCCACCTCGGGGAATTCCTTGATCCGCTGCTCCAGGGTATATTGCATCCCGATCGCCTGGGAGAGGCTGGTCCCCGGGATGCGCAGGGCGTGCAGCGCGATATCGCCCTCATCGAGGCTCGGCACGAATTCGGCGCCCATGCGCGTGGCGAGCAGCCCGCTCAAGACCACCATCACCACACTCGTGGTCACTACCAAGGCTCGGTTCCTCATGGTGAGGTTCAAGAGGGGCTCATAGGCCGTCTTGGCAACCCGCATGAGCCAGTTTTCCTTTTCCGCCATGGGGCGGGTGAGAAACAGTGCCGCAGCCGCCGGGACAAAGGTGACCGACAGGATCATGGCACCGAGGAGCGCGGTGACGACGGTAAAGGCCATGGGAACGAACATCTTCCCCTCGACCCCGGTGAGCGCAAAGATGGGGATATAGACCACCATGATGATTAACTGCCCGAAGAGCAGCGCCTGGCGCGCCTCTCTTGAGGCCTCGAAGACCACCTCGAAGCGCTCGGCACGGTTCAAGGGCCGTTGCCGGCGGTGCTGTTCCTCTGCGAGATGGCGGACGCAGTTTTCCACGATCACCACCGCGCCATCCACGATGATGCCAAAGTCGAGCGCCCCCAGGCTCATCAGGTTGGCGCTCACCCCCTGTCCCACCATCCCGGTGATGGTGAAGAGCATGGAGAGCGG
>JBQTJM010000369.1:0-4699 GCA_052387115.1 Gammaproteobacteria bacterium
GCCCGAGCCCAGCCACAAGAGGCGGATCTCGTGGAGGTAGACCCCGAGCGCCGAGATCAATAAACCCCCGCCCCAGCAGCAGGCCGCGACCACCCCCGCCTTGCGCGGCCCGGCGCGCTCCAGCCAGCGGCCGAAGACGGCGGCCGAGGAGCCGAGGTACACGAAGAACAGGGTATACATCCACCCGAGCGTGCTGATCTTCCAGTCGCAGCCGTGGGCGATGATATGCTCGAACCATCCGAGATCGGGTGGGCAGGGGAGGGGGTCGGTCACACCCAGCGCCTTGCTGAGCGGCAGCCAGAACACGCTGAAGCCGTAGGCCATGCCGATGGAGAGATGGATGGCCAAGGCCGCCGGCGGCACCAACCAGCGATTGAAACCGGCCTTGGCGATGGTGCGTTCTTTCGCGAAGAGACTAGGCACGGCGTTTACCGTGGCAGTGGCCCATGGTAGGGTTTCGCGAGGTGTCGGGGGGCCCTGAGGATCCTGCTAGAAGTGCAACCGTGATCTCGACGCAGATCATCATCATCGCCATCGCGATCGCATCGCTCTGTCACGCGCTCGCGCTCAAGATCGCTACCAAGCTCATGGTCGAGGTGCCCGTGAAGTACGGCAAGGCGTATCTCATCGTGCTCGTCGAATATCTGGCCGTCGCTAGCGTGGTGGCCGGGATCTTGTTCGCGGGTGTCGGGGGCCCGACGCTCGCGATCATCGCCGCGATCTTGACGTATCTCCTGGTCGGCGCCGCTTGTATCGGAATGGCGATCCCCGGTATCGACGGTGCGCGCCTCGGGGTCGGAAACGGCGTGTTGATCCAGGCCATCCAGGTCCCGATCATCGTTCCGTTCTTGATCCTGGGGTCGTTTCTCCGAGACCTCACCGCGCTACTGGGTGTGTGACGATGGCCCGCGCCCCTCGCGCGCAGGGTGTCGAAATAGAGCGCGCAAGTCAAGCCTCTGCACGCCACGTTTTAAACGGGGACATCGCGAGCGAAACATTGTAATAGCGGGGGTCGAACGACACCTCTTCGCCGGCCCAATCCGGTAGTGCGAAGGGCTCCTCGGGATCCTGTAGCTCGATCTCGGCGACCACGAGCCCGGCGTTGTCGCCCTCGAACACGTCGATCTCCCAGAGGTGTCCGGCGTGCATGACGTGATAGCGCGTCTTGTCGATGGGCGCACCGACGCATAGCGCCTCGAGGAGGTGCAGGGCATCCGCGAGCGGGATGGGGTAGTCGAACTCCAGGCGTGAGATGCCGAGCGTAGCACTCTTGATATTGAGGTAGGCCCGTTCGCCCGCGACCCGCACACGCACGGAGCACGGGCCATTTTGGGTGAGATAGCCCTGACGAATGCGAATGTCCGCGGATGCGTCGCTCTGCCACGCATCGTTCGCGATCAGGAATTTTCGTTCGATCTCTCTGGCCATGGCGTTCTTCACGTGGCTCGCGGGGCGAGTCGCGGCCAGCGCGCGACAACATAATCGAAATCCCCGCGGAGGTCGATCCGAAGCGAGGTAAGCGGGTACCATCCGCGGGCTGCGATGAGAACACTCGTCACCATGCCCTTCCTGGGGTTCGCCTCCGGCCTCCCCCTGGCTTTGACCTCGGGGACCCTGCAGGCATGGCTCACGACCATGGGCCTCGATATCCGCACCATCGGCGTGCTGTCGCTGGTCGGCTTGCCCTATACCGTGAAGTTCCTGTGGGCGCCCCTCATGGACCGCTACTCATTGCCCTGGCTCGGCCGCCGCCGGGGCTGGATGCTGGTGACGCAACTCGGCCTCGTCGCGGCGATCGCGCTCATGCCGGCTGTGTCGGCCGGCGGCTGGGTGGGGATCCTCGCCCTCTGCGCGCTGGTCGTGGCGTTTCTGTCGGCTTCTCAGGACATCGCCTTCGATGCCTACCGCGCCGATGTCCTGAAGCCGGCGGAGCGCGGTACGGGGGCAGGGCTGTCGATACTCGGCTACCGTTTGGCGATGTTGGTCTCGGGGGCCATGGCCTTGATCCTGGCGGATGCGTTCGGATGGGAATGGACCTATCTTGGGATGGCGGGGCTCATGGCAGTGGGCCTCTTCGCCACCGTTTCTTGTCAGGAACCGCCCTCACCGAAAGCGGCGCTGGGCCATGCCGCATCGAACGTCGTGGTCGCCCCCCTGCGCGCCTTTCTGACACGCAAGGACGCCGTGTCGCTATTGTTCCTGGTGGTTCTATACAAGCTCGGGGATGCCTTCGCAGGGGCGTTGACGACTACGTTCCTGATCCGCGGCGTCGGCTTCTCGCTTACCGATGTCGGGGTGGTGAACAAGGGTCTCGGGCTGGCGGCCCTCGTGGTGGGCGCGCTGTCGGGCGGGGCCTTGCTGGCCCGGATCGGACTGTATCGTGCCTTGCTGGGGTTCGGGGTGCTGCAGGCCGTGACCAACCTCGGCTTCGCCTGGCTCGGGCTCCTCGGCAACGACTACGCGGCGATGGCCACGGTGGTGGCCCTGGAGAACCTGAGCGGCGGGATGGGTACGGCGGCGTTCGTCGCTTTGCTCATGGCGCTCTGCGATCGCCGCTACACGGCGACCCAGTACGCCTTGCTGTCGGCGCTGGCGTCGATCGGTCGGGTGGTGGTGAGCCCGGCCTCGGGCTTCGCGGTGGAGGCCCTCGGGTGGGTGGCGTTCTTCGTGCTGACGTTCCTGTGCGCCGTTCCCGGCCTCTGGCTCATGATGCGCCTGCGCCATACGGTGATGGCGCTACACGCGGACGAGCAGTCCGCTACCGCGACCTGAATTTCTTGTGGCGGCGGCCGTAGCGGTTCCGGTGGCCGTCATTGTACCCGCGGTAGTACCCGTCCTCGTAGCCGTTGTAGAACCCCGGGGCGTAAGACGGGTACCGGTAAGTGGGGGGCGGTACGTAGTTCGTCGAAGGGCCGAAAGACGACCCACCGTATAGGCAGTGGGAGTAGAATCCGCCGTAGGGCTGGGAGCACGAATTGAACCCGCCGGTGCTGTAGCCGAAGGAGAACCCGCTCCCGGATCCGCTAGGTTGAGGGCGCACGCCATAGCCTCGATAGTCACCCCCTGGGGATCGCGTCTGGGTCCCGAAAGACCAGGCTTCGGCGTTGCTCATGGTAGTCATGGCCGTGACCACCAGCGCGGTCAATGTAATGGTGCGGAAGGGTTTGCGCATGGATTTTCCTTTGGGGTGCGTTCGAACTGAGACCCGCGTTCTGCAGCAAAGTTTAGGACAAGGGATGGTCTGATGGCGACCCCCCGCCCGTAAGGATCCCGCGGGCGTGCTCATGACCCCCTCTCGGGACCGTCGCACAGATCGCTGGCCGGCGCCGGGTCTGGAGGCGCTCGCCCACGCGGCCCGGCTGATCGATGCGATCGCCGCCGAGATCGGCGCACAGGGTGGCAGCATCGGCTTCGACCGCTACATGGAGCTTGCCCTGTACGCGCCCGGCCTCGGGTATTACAGCGCCGGGCTCCAGAAGTTCGGCGCGTCAGGCGATTTCGTCACCGCTCCCGAGATCTCATCGCTCTATGGGCGCTGCCTCGGGGGCTTTTGTGCGGAGGTCCTGACGGCCGTCGGTGGCGGCGAGATCCTGGAGCTCGGGGCCGGAAGCGGGCGGCTCGCGGCCCAGGTGCTCGGGACGCTCGGCCGCCTCTCGATGCTGCCGGGGCGTTATTCAATCCTGGAGATCAGCGCCGAGTTGCGGGCGCGCCAGCGCGACACCCTGGAGGCCTCGGTACCCGAGCTCCTGCCCCGTGTCGTGTGGCTGGAGCGCCTGCCCGAGACGCGCTGGACCGGCATCATCGTCGCCAACGAGGTCGCAGATGCCTTGCCGGTACGGCGCTTCGCCATCCTCGAGGCCGGTATCTTCGAAGAACGCGTCGGGTGGGACGGCTCGGGCTTCGTATGGGCGGACACGCCAGCGACCCCCGAGCTGGTCGAATTCGCCGCCCGGGTGCGCCGCGACCACGGCCTCACGCCGCCCTATCGGTCCGAGCTCCGGCCCCTGCTCGCACCCTGGCTGTCCGCGCTTACCCGGCCGCTCGAGAAGGGCGTCCTGCTGTGTATCGACTACGGCTGTGTCGGACGCGAATACTACAGCCCGGAGCGCCGCGACGGCACGCTGCTGTGCCATTACCGGCACCGGGCCCATGCCGATCCGCTGGTGCTCACGGGGCTCCAGGACATCGGCGCCTGGGTGGATTTCACGGCGTTCGCCGGCGCGGGGTGCGACGCCGGGCTCGATCTCTACGGGTTCACGACCCAGGCCCACTTCCTTATCGACTGTGGTCTCGAGCGCGTGCTCGCCCAGGTGGGGGAAAACGACCCCGACCGTTACCTCATCCACGCCCAAGAGGCCAAACGCTTGATCCTGCCGGGCGAGATGGGCGAGCATTTCAAGGCCATCGCGCTGGGGCGCGGCCTATCCGGGGCGCTGCCTGGCTTCCGCCGTATCGATCAACGCCATCGGCTGTAATATTCGGCCCGCGTCAAGCGCCGCGGAACCCTGACAACCCGGCGTCCTATCCCCTCAGAGTTTGTGAAAAATCGTCGCGAGATCCCGAGCGCGGTAAATTCATCGTAAACCCTCAGCGGATCTCGAACCCCCGCCAGACCTTGGGATCCGCGGGCTGGCGCTCGACCGAAATGACGCGTGCGAGATCGGGCCCGCGCTGGAGCCAGGCTTCGAGCTCAGCGAGC
>JBQTJM010000370.1:0-1919 GCA_052387115.1 Gammaproteobacteria bacterium
CAGAAGCTCGAGGCGATCGGGACGCTCGCAGGCGGGATCGCCCATGATTTCAACAATATCCTCGGTGCCATCCTGGGGTATGCGGAGATGGCGCTCGACGCCGTGCCCGCAGGCAGCAACCTCCAGCGCTATCTCGGTAACGTGATGGCGGCGGCCAACCGGGCGAAGGATCTGGTCGATCAAATCCTGGCCTTCACGCAGCCCGGAAGCCGTGAACATGTGCCGGTGCGGCTCGCGCCGCTGCTCGGCGAGGTCGCGGAGCTTATCAAGGCCTCGCTGCCCGAGACGATCGCGCTGAAGCTCTGCGTGAACGCGGAGGATGCGACGGTGCAGGGCGATGTGATCCGTCTGCATCAGCTGGTGATGAATGTCTGCACCAACGCCGCACAGTCGATGCCGGAAGGCGGACTGCTCGAGATTGCCCTCGACGTGACCGAGCTAAGCGAGCGCATGGTGCAGAGACATCACACGCTAGAGCCGGGAGCCTATGTCCGCCTCAAGGTAACGGATACCGGACACGGAATTGACGAGGCCACGCTCGATCGGGTTTTCGATCCCTTCTTCACCACCAAGGACCTCGGCCAGGGGACCGGGCTCGGCCTGTCCCTAGTACACAGCATCGTCAGCGACCACGGTGGTGCTATCGAGTTTTCGAGCACACCGGGGGAGGGGAGCAGCTTCACGGTCTACCTCCCTCGCGTTCTAGAGACCGCCTCCGCGAGCGGTATCGAGCGCGCGCCAATTCCCAGCGGCCGCGGCGAGACCGTCCTCCTCGTCGACGACGACGAGGCGCTGGTGCTTCTCGGCGAGGAGATGATCGCGGCCCTCGGCTACGAACCTATCGGATTCCAAGACAGTCAGGCGGCCCTCGAGGCATTCCAAGCACGGCCGCCGCGTTTTGATCTCGTTATAACCGATCAGCTCATGCCGCGCATGAGCGGTACCGAGCTTGCCACGCGCCTGCGGGAGATCCGTCCGGATATCCCGATCTTGCTCATGAGCGGCTTCGGCGGGCCGGAGCTTGCCCACAAGGCGCGGCGGGCGGCGGTCCATGCCCTGCTTAAAAAGCCGCTGCAGTCCCGCGACCTGGCCCAGGCCATCGCCAGCGCCTTGAGCGGCGCCAAGAAAGCCGGTGCCGGCGCGCGACCAACATGAAGTTTTCGGCCGCGCGCCCGGCTCCGCGTGGCCCGCAAACTGCCCTGTCCGTCCTCGACACCGGGGATGCCAGGGCGGGGCCCGACCTACAAGAACGATCGCCACCGTTCCTGTGCGGCTTCAGAACAACGGTCCCCTCATCTCTACCGTGATCTCGCCGTCATTGACCGCCGGAGCGAGGATGCTGGTCAGCTCCATGAGTTGATCCCTCGTTAAGTGACCGAACGCGGCACGGAACATCTCCCTGTCCTCCTCGGTCCAGCGCTTGTCCGCCACCGCGCGGGTCACCACGTCCGAAGCGCTTCGATACGCCTCCTGATTCTCCGGCGAGACCAGGAGCTCGGCTTCAGCGATGGCTTCCTCCCGGGCACGCGTAGCCTCGGGGCTTTCTTCCGCTACGGTTTGGCGTACCTCTTCGCGGATCATTTGGGCCAGCGCCTGGCGTGACTTCTCATCGTTCGCTGGCACCGCAGCACGCGCCGGCTCAGGACGCGCGTCTCTTGTCTGCCTGTCCTGCAGCGCCTCCGTCAACGCCGTCACGGCTTGCTCGAGTTTCACTAAGCGTTGGTCATATTGGGAGCCGGCATGGGCCTGCAGTTCCGGCAGCGGAGGGTGTGGGGTCATCCATACCGCCGCTCCTACAACGATGAGGCCAATACCCAACGTGATAATCGCACTCCAAAATACTTTGTTTTGTCTTATCATGATCTGCTACCTTTCGTGAAAATGAGTGAGTAGTGTGTCTTGCCAGCGGGCGGCGGGAG
>JBQTJM010000371.1:0-6554 GCA_052387115.1 Gammaproteobacteria bacterium
CGGGGCGCAGACCCGCAGCGACGCCTTCGCAAAGCGCCGCGGGTATCGCCGACGATCCCTTGTCGGTCTACTCGCCGCGCGGTTTCACCGAGCTCAAGGAGCGTCTGGGGTCAACGGTGACCCGGCTCAACGAGCGCGCGCGGTTGCTCCAAGACTTACAGCAAGCGCGCTGAACGCGCGCGAACAAACGCCGACGTCGACGACATGAAGTTTGTTTTTGCTCTCGTGCGTGGGGCACTCTGCGGGGCGCTCGTGCTCGTCCTCGGCGTGTTTCTGTACCGCAGCTATATCCTTTACGCATCCGGGGCATCGCTCACGGCCGTGCCGCTGCCCGAGATGCTCTTGGACGTCATGGCGCTTCATCATTACGCCGCGATCGGGGCCGGCGTGGGCGCCGCGGTGTCGGCACTCCTCCGGCTGTGGCCGCTGTGGACGGACCGCCGCCGGCATCTGGCGGCGCAACGGCCACCCGCTACCGTCGATCAGGGCGAGGCCGACGCCAAGATCAAGGCGTTCAACCAGGCCAAGGCCGAGCGTTATCTCGCCGAGCGCGACCGGCACAAACGCTGACACGAGCGAGAGTCCCGCGCCGCTTGACTTCGGGTACACTGTCGCCGGTCTTTCCCAGGGTGCGGCAGGCGATGGCCGGTCACAGCAAATGGGCGAATATTCAGCACCGCAAGGGCAAGCAGGACGCCAAGCGGGGCAAGCTCTTCACCCGCCTCATCCGCGAGATCACGGTCGCCGCGCGCATGGGCGGAGTCGACCCGTCGGCGAATCCACGCCTGCGCGCGGCCATGGACGGCGCGCTCGCCCACAATATGACCAAGGACACCGTGGAGCGCGCCATCAAACGCGGTGCCGGCGGCGGGCCGGCCGAGGCCTACGAGGAGATCCGTTACGAGGGCTATGGGCCGGGTGGGGTCGCGATCCTGGTGGACTGCATGACCGACAACCGCAACCGCACCGTGTCCGAGGTACGGCACGCCTTCACCAAGGCGGGCGGGAGCATGGGCACCGACGGCTCGGTGGCCTATCTCTTCAAGAAGCAAGGGGTGCTGGGCTACCCCACGGGCAGCGACGAGGACCGCCTGACGTCGGCGGCGTTGGAGGCCGGCGCCGATGACGTGGTCGTCAACGACGATGGCTCCGTCGATGTCCTGGCCACGCCGGAATCGTTCGGACAGGTGAAGGCCGCCATGGCCGCCCAGGGCTTGATACCGGAGCTGGCCGAGATCACCATGCGGGCGACGATGAGCGCGAGGCTCGAATTCGAGGATGCGCACAAGATGACCCGGCTGCTGGAGGCCCTGGAGGACCTCGACGACGTGCAGCGCGTCTACTCGAACGCCGACATCGACGAAGAGACCCTCGCTCGCCTGTAAGGCCGGAAGCCGCTCGCGCCTTTGACCCGTATCCTCGGCATCGACCCGGGATCCCGCGTCACGGGCTACGGGGTCATCGACAGCGACGGCCAGCACAGCGCCCATGTCGCCCACGGCTGCCTCGACGTCGAGTCCGGAACGCTCGCCGATCGCCTGCGGCTCATCTTCGAGGGCGTCGGCCGGGTGGTGCGACTCTACCGGCCGGACGAGATGGCGGTCGAATTGGTTTTCATGTACCGCAACCCCGATTCGGCATTGAAGCTCGGCCAGGCACGGGGCGTCGCGGTGGTCGCCGGCGCGCTCGCCGATCTCCCGGTATTTGAATTCACCCCGGCCGCGATCAAGCTCGCCATCGTGGGGCTCGGCCGCGCCGACAAGGCCCAGGTCCAGCACATGGTGAAGGTCTTGTTGCGGCTCGATGCGACACCCCCGTCCGACGCGGCCGACGCGCTCGCCGTCGCCCTGTGCCATGGGCACACCCGAAGCAGCCCCCTCCCCCACCGGCGCATGCGCCCCAGGCGCTGGGCATGATGGGCCGCCGCGCATGATCGGCCGGATCCGCGGCGTCCTTTTGGAGGCGAGCCCGCCGCATCTGCTCCTCGAGGTCGGGGGCGTGGGCTACGAGATCGAGGCCCCGCTCAGCACCTTCGAGCGCCTGCCCAAGCCACAAACCGAGGTGCGACTCTACACCCACCTGGCGATCCGCGAGGACACCCATTTGCTGTTCGGCTTCCTGACCGAGACCGAGCGCCGCATGTTCCGGGCCCTGATCAAGGTCAACGGCATCGGCGCGCGCATCGCGCTCGGGGTCCTGTCGGGGACCAGCCCCGAGGAATTCACGGTCTGGATCGAGACCCAGGACCTGACCCGGCTCACCCGCCTCCCCGGGATCGGGAAGAAGACCGCCGAGCGCCTCATCGTCGAGCTGCGCGATCGGATCAGCGGCTGGCGGCCCGGCGTGCTTGCGGGCGGCGCGGCATCGGCCGGCGATACGTTCAGCGGCGCAAGAATGGATGCGATCAGCGGCCTCGTGGCGCTCGGCTACAAACCCCAGGAGGCCAGCCGCCACGTCCAGTCCCTCGACACCGAGGGCCTGTCGAGCGAGGCCATCATCCGCGCCGTGCTGCGCGGGCAGTTACAGGCCTAGCCCATACCTATTGGAAATTTCGAGTACCCTTTTCCGTTCCTTATCCCTTGGGAAGAGGCCCTGTCTTTTCTCCCTCTCCTTCGGGAAAGGTGAGGGACCCGCCATCACCCATCGGATCCCGTCCCAGCGCGCCAGAACTGCTCGCGCCTCCTCGCGCGTGAACACCACCGGAGCCTGGCCGGCTTCTTGGCGCGCTCGACTCCCTTCAGCCAGCCCAGTTCCTTTTTTTTCTAAGGTGGGGCGCGCGGCCCCTTGTACAATCGCTTCGGCTTCAAGTCCTCGCCAGCCTCGCCCCCCCCCCCGCCACGATATCATACGGCCCTGATGCGGACCCCTACCGTCCCGCCGCCTATCTCGGGGCAAGACCGGGACTACGCCGCTGCTAAGTACTTGATGCGACGTAACACTTTAGCCTCCTGAAAGAGCCACTGGCGTCAGCAGAGCGTAGGGCGCGTGTCCGCGCCAACTCATTCGCCGAAATGAGCGCCGTTGAGTGATTCGATGTTGCTTCCCCAATTTCCTGGCAGCCAATGAATGGCGCGGGCACGCGCCCTACGCTCTGCTGGACGTTAGCAGGAACTGCCCCGGTCGTCCTCGCGGTGCGCCCTCTGCGACCGCGACCGGCACTGACGCCCCGCCTCGCGGCGCTGTGCCCGCGCCGGATCAGCGGTTATCCTAGTAGCCCATCGACTTCAACTTGTTAGGTACCGCCTATGTCCATTCCCCCGGCGATCCGCGGCGTCATTTCGACCGCTCTGGCCCCAAAGGCCATCGGCACCTATTCCCAGGCGGTGCGGGCGGGAGACACGGTGTACCTGTCGGGACAGATCCCCCTGGACCCGGCGACCATGGAGCTGGTGCCGGGCGACATCCGGGCCCAGATCGCGCGGGTCTTCGACAATCTCGAGGCGGTGGCCCAAGCCGCGGAGGGTGGGCTCTCCGACGTCGTGAAGCTCAACGTCTACCTGAGCGATCTGACCCACTTCCCGGTCGTGAACGAGGTGATGGCGGGGTATTTCAGCGAGCCCTACCCGGCGCGTGCGGCCGTGGGGGTCGCGGCCCTGCCGCGCGGCGCCGCGGTCGAGATAGACGCGGTCATGTTCCTCGGTCGCTAGCCTGGGGCGTTATAAGCACTTCTCGATGATGGAGGGCGCCGCGGCGCCCCGATGTGCCGGAGCCGACCTCACAGCTTGACGACGCAGCGGGCCTGGCGGCGCCGGTCACGGCCCTGGAGATCGTCGGGCGAGCGACCGCCGAGCGCTTGAAAAAGCTCGGGATCCTGCGGGTGCAGGACCTCCTCATGCACCTCCCGATCCGCTACGAGGATCGCACGCGCATGACCGCCCTCCGCGATCTGCGTCTCGGCCAGTGGGCCCTGGTGCAGGGGCAGGTGGAATATGCCGAACAAGGCCGCGGCCGGCGACGCGCGCTCGTCGTGGGCCTGCGGGACGCGAGCGGGGCCATCCAGCTGCGCTTCTTCCATTTCAGTCCGGCACAGGCGGCGCGCCTGGCTCGGGCGCCGCGCCTGCGCTGTTTCGGTTGGGTGAGTCAGGGCCCCTATCAGTTCGAGATGGTGCATCCCGAGTGTGTGTTTCTGGGGGAGGGATCGGAACCGCCGCTCGACGACTGCCTGACCCCGGTCTATCCGACCACGGAAGGCCTGAGCCAAAGGGTCCTGCGGCAACTGGTGCAGCGCGCGTTCGACCTCTTGACCGCCGCGCACGATCTCCCCCCGGAGGTCCTGGATCGATGGCGGCTGCCGGGGTTTGCCGAGGCCGTCAGCGCCTTGCACCGGCCATCGCCCGAGGCGTCTCTGGACGCGCTGGGGCTTTGCGCCCACCCCGCGCGGCGACGGCTGGCCTTCGAGGAGCTCTTGACACACCACTTGAGCCTGCGGCGCGTGCGCGGCGAGATCCGGGCACAAACGACCGCGGCACTGCTCGCAGAGGGCGGGTTCAAGGCGCGCTTCCTGTCCACCCTGCCCTTCACCCTCACGGCCGCCCAAGTGCGGGTAGTCGCGGAGATCGAGGCCGATCTCGCCAAGACCGCGCCGATGCTCCGGCTACTGCAAGGCGATGTGGGCTCGGGCAAGACCGTGGTCGCGGCCTGCGCGGCGCTCCGGGCCATCGAGGCCGGTGCCCAGGCCGCGGTGATGGCGCCCACCGAGTTGCTCGCCGAGCAACACCTGCGCGGCTTCCGGGGCTGGTTCGAAGCGCTCGGCATCGAGGTCGGGTGGCTGGGAAGCCGGCTGGCCAAGTCGGAGCGGCGCGCGGTGCTCTCGGGCATCGCAGAGGGCACTTTGCACCTCACTGTGGGGACCCACGCGCTGTTTCAGGACGACGTGAGGTTTCAAAGGCTCGGCCTCGCCATCATCGACGAGCAGCATCGCTTCGGGGTACAGCAGCGGCTGGCCCTCCGCGACAAAGGCCGGGACGGGGGGGCTGGTACCTTACCCCACCAGTTGATCATGACGGCGACCCCCATTCCGCGTACGCTCGCAATGACCGCCTACGCCGATCTCGACGTCTCGCTCATCGACGAGCTGCCCCCCGGCCGCCATCCCGTGACCACCGTGGTGGTGCCCGATGCGCGCCGCGCGGAGGTGATCGGGCGCATCGCGCATGCCTGCGGCGAAGGCCGGCAGGTGTACTGGGTGTGTACGCTCATCGAGGGATCCGAGACCCTGGCGTGTCAGGCGGCGACCGACACCGCGGCGGCGCTCGCCGCCGATCTGCCGGGTGTGCGCGTGGGGCTGGTCCATGGGCGCATGAAGGCCGAGGAACGCGACCGGGTCATGGGGGAGTTCCGGGGGCGCTCGATCGACCTCCTGGTCGCCACCACGGTGATCGAGGTGGGCGTCGATGTGCCCGACGCGAGCCTCATGATCATCGAGAACGCGGAGCGCCTCGGGCTCGCCCAGCTCCACCAGTTGCGCGGCCGGGTAGGACGGGGCACCCGCCACAGCGACTGCGTGCTGCTCTATCACGCGCCGCTCTCGGACCTGGCGCGGGCGCGCCTGTCCGCGATCCGCGGGACGCAGGACGGTTTCGAGATCGCCCGCCGCGATCTGGAGCTGCGCGGTCCTGGCGAGCTATTAGGGACGCGCCAGGCCGGCTTGCACCGGCTCCGGGTCGCCGATCTCGGGCGCGACGGCGATCTCCTCACCGCCGTCGAGGACGCCGGCCGGGTGCTCTTGCGCCGTCACCCCGAGTGCGTCGATGCCCTCCTCCGACGCTGGCTCGGCGACTCTCTACACTACGGCTCGGTGTGATCCGGAAGCGCCGCAGCCCCGATCGGCTTAACCAGGGCGGCCACAAGGGCCGCCCCTACGATCTCGGTGTGACCCAGAAACGCCACAGCCTCGATCGACTGGCCGCGCGGCTCGCGGCCCTCGCGGATCGGATCGCGAGCCACCCATACATACCGGTGATCCGCGAGCGGGCGGGGCAGTACGCACGCCTCATGCGGCTGGATAAACCCGTCGGGATCCTCCTGCTCCTGTGGCCGACCCTGTGGGCGCTTTGGATCGCGGGCCTGGGTCGGCCGGATGCCGGAGTGGTCGCGGTGTTCGTGCTGGGCGTGGTCTTGATGCGCTCGGCGGGCTGCGTGATCAACGACTATGCCGACCGCCGGTTCGATCCGCACGTGGCGCGTACCCGGGATCGGCCCATCGCCGCCGGCAAGGTCGGCCCGCGCGAGGCGTTGTACGTGTTCCTCGCGCTCGTGACCCTGGCCTATCTCCTGGTCTTGACGATGAACGCCGAAACCATCCTCCTGGCCTTCGGCGGCGCCTTGCTCGCGGCCACCTACCCGTTCAGCAAGCGCTACACCTATCTGCCCCAGGTCCACCTGGGGATGGCCTTCGGGTGGGCGGTGCCCATGGCCTTCGCGGCTGAGACCGGGGGCACGCCGAGGATCGCGTGGCTGCTCTACATCGCCACCGTGCTGTGGGCCGTGGTCTACGACACCATGTACGCCATGGCCGACCGCGAGGAGGATATCCGCGCCGGCGTGAAATCCAC
>JBQTJM010000372.1:0-7585 GCA_052387115.1 Gammaproteobacteria bacterium
TTGGTCAACCATATCATCGCATATCGCGCACCCCCGGCGCCCCGCTTGGCTCCTCTTCGCCACCACCCAACCTTCCCTAGCTAGGCCAGGCGGTCGGCATGATGTGTAAAGCAGAATGACCAGTCCCCTCGAAGATTGAGTACCAGGCAGCCAAGCGTGAGGCGGCTCGCTTGGGGATCTCATTAGCGGAGCTGCTGCGCCGCTCACTGCGGGCCATCATCTCGGTCGACGAATCCAAGCCCTGGATGCAGTATGCGGGGATGGTCGAGTCTGGCGATCCCGCGGCTTCCCAGCATATCGACGACGTGGTTTATGGCCACAAGGCCTGAGGCCTATGTCGATACCTCGGCCTTGATTGCGTTCGTCGATCGATCCGATACCTACCATCCCCTATTCCGGCTCCTGTTTTCGGACCCTCCCGGCTTGGTCACGACAACCCTCGTCGCTACGGAAGGCCATGGTTGGTTTCTCACCGGTAGCCTGGAAGCCGCGCCCGGCGAATCGATGCTGTCGGACAGCGATTTCGAAGCAACGCATTGAGCATGCTCTGGACACCCACGTCTGGATCTGGTGACTGATGGGTCAGCCGGAGTTACCGCTTGGACAGCGCGAAAGCGTGATCGCGATCTCGAGTTGCAGCCGCGCTCGCCCCTCAGCGAGCGCTCTTCAGGATATCCCTGATTTCCGTAAGGAGCTTCTCCTCTTCGGTCGGCTCGGGCGCGGCGGCGGGGGGCGGCGGCGCCTGCCTCTTGAGCTTGTTCAACGCCTTGATCATCATAAATATCGCCAGTGCGATGATGGTAAAATCAAACACCGTCTGGAGGAACTCACCATAGCCCACGAGAACCGCGGGCTGTTCCCCTTCTGCCGCTTTCAAGGTGAAGGCAAGATCTCTGAAATTCACGCCTCCGATGAGCAGGCCTATGGGCGGCATGATCACTTTGTCGACCAAGACCGAAATGATCTTCCCAAAGGCCGCCCCGATGATGATTCCGACCGCCATGTCGACTACGTTCCCCTTCATCGCAAATTCTTTGAATTCTGAAACGAAGCTCATATGCGCGCCCTCCGCTTGGACCGAGGATTGATGCATCGCCGAGATCTCATCGCGTACCGTCAATTGTTGTCCCTTAACCTTCCTTTGCTTTATATTGAGAACCCTCGCGTTTTCATGACACGCACCCCCCGACGCAACGGATCGCTCGAATATTGAAGAATCGCCCAGGCCACGAACGTAGCCGAGACCTTCAGTCTTTCCTCTACTACGCTCGGTGAGGGCACGTGGATCCGTTCATTCTCCCAATCCAGGGTCATGTGCGGCCTGTAGTTGACGCCCTCGAACGCGCCAACGCGGCCGGTGACCGGTGCACAGTCCGACTCGGAGAGCGCACCCCAACACGCTCGATGAAGCCCAATTATCCTATCGAAACCTTCATTGCCAGGCCGACACTCGATCCATCGAATTCTATTCTCTATATAGAATGGACCATCTAGCACTGCTCGAAACGGTTCGGATGGAAACACGCCACGAACCACCTCTTCAAGTCGTTCCACCGACGCATCCACGGCGAGGTCAAAGCGCGTTTTGATTGTGACATGAACCGGAAAGTTTCTGGCCAACCCTCGTCGATTGACAGCAACCCAATCGCTGACTGCTTCGTCTGGAAAAATCGCAATCGCGTAGCTCATCGCCACCTCACATCAGAAGGTATTCGTAGAACCGATCACTCCAGAGGCCACGCCGATCAAGGAAAAACCTGCATAATTCAGACGCAAGCGCATCTGAATTCGCCTTAAGTACAGCGAAGTCGCGTGACTGATATCGGTCCTTGTATTGGAGGCGAGTTCGCGCCTCGGGATCGTTCATGAAGCCTAGAAAGACGTCATAGCTTCCGGCCACCTTATAAAAACCCGTATCTCCAACTTCTAGGTAAGCGCGATGAAGTCTCTGGAGTGGCGTTAGTCTGATAAACTCGCACAGTCGTTCGTTCTTGTCCTTCTCTCTATAGGTGCTAAGAACACCCAGCATCGCGACGAGGCTCGCATACATGACTAGGCGGCTATGTCGGAGCTTAATGTTGCGAATAGGCCATTTCTCCACCTCAGTTAGCTTCGTATGTTGGTAGTTTACGCAGATCGTCCGGAAATAACGGATCACGTCATTCAACAAAAAGACGTAATTCTTTCGCGGATCTTCTTCGACATCGCCACCATAGAGCCTAACAAGGCGTTCCACTACGTCGCCATGCACCGCCGGGCCAAATATGGGGCGTGACTCCAATAGAAGGAGCAAGCGTCTCGACATGCTATTGTAGTCGTCCTTAACACCCCCGATTTCATTTCCGAGACTCGAGGCATCGTAGGCGCCACCGCTGAACACGCCTCTTGCGTTAGGCGGTGGGATGCTGAGATCGGCGAGAACCGTACTAAGCACGCCACTCGCGTCGTTAGTGCTTGCCGGTTGTTCTGACGTCGTAAGAACAAGGTTGTCGAGATCCGACTGTGGACTAGCATCTA
Source organism: Gammaproteobacteria bacterium (assembly GCA_052387115.1). Lineage (GTDB taxonomy): Bacteria > Pseudomonadota > Gammaproteobacteria > JACCXJ01 > JACCXJ01 > JACCXJ01. Next base: position 2,518 of record JBQTJM010000372.1, read on the forward strand.
GTCTTGCATAAGATCCGAATACCACTACAGATGTGTGCTCATACTGCTTTGAGTCCAGTTGCGATGTAAGCGCCGTCGTCAGCTTGTCGACCATAGATGTTGAGTGGGCATGGTTGCCTTGAATTGCAGTGTACCGACTGAGCACATCAGCTTGATATGCAGTGTCGTATGCTGGCTCCTTATGCGCTCGCGTGAGCAAGTTGGTGTTTATGAACGGCATGCCTGTCTCCCGCTCACTTAGACAACCAAAGTGGCGCGATGTGCAACTCATCGAACCCGCAAACAAGAACCTGGGTATTCAAGTAGCTTTGCCGAAAGAGAGCTCTAGGATCTTTAGCTACACCTAGGAACGTCCCTATGATTCGCATAACGCCGGTATGCGTGAATACCGCAATTGTCGTATTCCTTTCCCGACCGCGACACAGCTTAGCGGCATCTAAAATAAACGAAGCGACCCGACGCGCGGCATCCCGGTAAGATTCGCCTTTTGCTGGGCGAAAATCGATGTCTCCTGATTCAAACGCTACCAAGTATTGCCTCACCGTCCCTTGTATCACCCCAAGATTTACTTCGCGAAGACGAGAATCAAGTCTTATGTTTACCGGCAGCTGCGTTTCATTTACGAATATCTTGGCTGTGCGCAGCGCCCGATCCAGGTCACTTGAAAAGACAACGTCAATGTGTGTTTCTGAAAGCCGGGTAGCTAGCGTTCTAGCCTGCTCAATGCCCTTCGGCGACAATTTCGTGTTATGAGTGCCGGAAACCTTGTTTTGGATATTATACCGAGTGAGTCCGTGCCGTACAAAAAGAAGCCTTGAACCCCTGAGACGATCGCGCCACTCCTGATTCATCTCGCGCCGCAAGTGGTCCCACGTGTAAATGGGTGGATCTTGAAGGCTATTCGAACTATCTATCTCGGGATAGCCATTGCCACTTAGCCGTTCGGACAACCGAACACCAGCCATTTGCGTTCTCCAGTTGAGTTCAGGCGCTCGAGTGAAAAATCATTCTAAACTTCCGCCTTGCCGGACCGCGCCACTAGCCTGGATTTCCACGGACAAGGGTTTGCCTAACGTTTCCCGGGGGTCGCCGAGACGCGCGGACGCTCGCTTGGGCCGATGAACCGTGTACGGAGCGTCTGCCGTGGCGGCGTGGCACCGTTTGACGTTAGCTGATATAGTGCGCGCTCGTTGGTCAAGACTTCTCCGTCTCTTAGCGACTGCTCCGTCTTCCTCCTCGTAGCCCGAACCGCTGAGGCTGCGGGAAATCTCGTGTTTCTCCTGTATCCCGAACACAAACCCTTGTGGTGCACGGATACGCTTGACACCGCATCTTGTATGTGGCACGGTAGCATCGTGCCTATAGGAGAACCAAAAGACCTAACACAGTGTCGGCGCTTCTTCCTCGAGCCCCTGCACCCCAAGCATCGCCAGTACGAGGCGCTGCGCCGCTACTTCGTCGAGGAGCGCCCCTCCCAGGAGGTCGCCGCCGCGTTCGGCTACACCGAGGGCTCGTTCCGCGTGCTCTGCCATCAGTTTCGCCGCGACCCGACGCCGGCTTTCTTCCTCACCCCTCACCCCGGCCCTCGCAGCCAACCCAAGAAATCGGCCGCCCGCGCCCTCATCGAGCAACTGCGCAAGCAGAACCATTCGGTCTACGAGATCGCGCAGGCGCTCCAAGAACGCGGCACGCCGCTCAGCGCCACCGCGGTAGGGGAAGTGTTGCGCGAACTCGGCTTTGCGCCGCTCCCCCGCCGGCTCGATGAGGAGCGCCCCGAGGTCCCCCGGCCCACCGTGGAGCCGGTAGCCGATGCACGGGCCTTCTCGCTTACCCCCCGGCGTTTTCCCACCTGCTGCGGGGGGCTGTTCCTGTTCCTCGCCGATCTCGTGCACTTCGATCTCGATCAGATCGCACAGGCCATCCGCTTGCCCGGCTCGAAGATGATCCCCGCAGGCCACGCCTTGCGCGCGTGCCTGGCGCTCAAGCTCTGGGCCATCGAACGCAAGAGCCACGTCATGGCACTGGTCGCCGACGCGGGGCTGGGGTTATTCTGCGGACTCCATTGCCCCCCGAAGAAGAGCTACCTCTCCGAATATGCCTCGCGCATCGCGCCCACCATGACCGCCGAGCTGCTGGTCGCTTGGCACACCCGGCTTTGCGGTGACGACGCGCTCTTCCCCGCTCAGTCTTTCGACCTCGACTTCCACGCCGTGCCCTACCACGGGGAAGATCCGATCATCGAGCGTCACTACGTCTCGAAGCGCAGCCGCCGCCAGCGCAGTGTCCTCGTCCTCCTCGCCCATGACCCCGACGCGCGCGCCTTCTGCTATGCCGACGCCGATCTGCGCAAGGGCGAAGAGCCCGAGGCCATCTTTCGCTTCCTCGACTTCTGGAAGAAGACCCATGGGCACTGGCCCGCGCACCTGGTGTTCGACTCGCGCCTCACCACCTACGCCGGTCTCGCCCGCCTCGACGATCTGGGCGTGCGCTTCATCACCCTGCGGAGACGCTCGCCCAAGATCCTCGATGAAATCCGCCAACTCCCTCCCTCCGCCTGGCGCCGCGTGACCCTCGACGTCTCGGCCCGCAAGTACCGCACCCCCCGGGTATGGGAAAAGACGGTGCAACTCCTCGGACACCCCTTCCGCCAGATCTACGTCCTGGATCTCGGCCACGAGGATCCCACGGTGCTTCTGACCAACGAACAACGCACGCCGGCAAAGCTCTTGAGCCGCTATGCCCAACGCATGCTCATCGAGAACGCCATCTCCGACGCGGTGCGCTTCTTCCACATGGATGCGCTCTCCTCGGCGGTGGGGCTGAAAGTCGACTTCGACATGGCGCTGCTCGTCATCGCCAGTGGTCTCTATCGCCGCCTCGCCCACCGCATGCGCGGCTACGCCGACTCTCAAGCGCGACAGATCTTTCGTGACCTCGTCGACATGCCGGCCGACGTGAACATCACCGAGCACGAGATCGAGGTTCGTTTCCATCGCCGCGCCCACTTACCGATCGTGCTCGCTTCCGGTCTACTCAACCAACCCGTCGCAGTTCCGTGGTGGAACGGGATACCTCTACGCCTCACCGCTTGATCAACGGGCACACCTCACCAATGTTAGGCCAATTACCCTCCGTGGAAATTCAGGCTAGTCGTCGAATCGCTCGGCGTGATACTCCCGCGCAGCGATCTCGCCGAGGTAGTCCTTGGCGGTATCCGCGGTCATGAAAACCCCGGCTGCGTCCTCGGAGTCCGGGTTCTGGGCAAACTCAGCGTAGCTCATCTGATCCAGCATGTGCTGGAGTTCGCTCTCCGACGCCGTACCGCACTGCTCATGGACCCATGCGGGGTGAGCGATGCACACGTCACGGCTGAGGTCTGCGACCTCGCCCGTCTCACGGTTACGAATCTTTAACATGTTATCTCCGATTTACTTACGATATCGAATCAACGTCTTCATGGTCTTCCCGCCCGGCTCGCTGGGCTGGACACAGAACCCCTTGGTCTTGATCACGGATCGGACGGCGGTGAGGTTCACAGCCCGGCCTCGACGTGACGCTCGTAAGCGCAGCCGTATACCGAGGACCGCTCCTGTAGCGTCGTAAGCAATTCCTTGCGCAGGTGTTGCGGAGCGCGCATCAGGTGCCGCGCACCAGTTGCCCGAGCTCCTCCCAATACTCGTTGGCGATATCGTTTAGCAGCTCACCTTCTTCGTTCGTCATGGGTCACCCTCGATGTCGTGGGGGGCTCTCCTCCGCCGAGGCGTCGAGCAACTTCTCCGTTTGCACGAACTCCGTCGTCAAGGTGGGGGCGAGGTATGCTGTCGCGGTCTCAGCATCCATGAAGATGCCGGCCTCATCTTCAGAGTCCGGGTTGTCCGCGAATTCGTCGTAAGAGCGCTGGTACAGCATGTGTTGTAACTCGGGCTCGGAAGATGTACCGCACTGCTTGTGAACCCACTCTGGGTGAGTCACGCGCACGTCACGGCTGAGGTCTGTAACCTCGCCGGTCCAACGGTTGCGAATCTTTAGCAAGGGACCCATCTCTTATCTCCTGCCCCGGATCTCCGAGGCGTCGGACACTACTTATTACGATATCGAGTCAACGTCTTCGTGGTCTTCCCGTCCGGCCCGATGACGTGGACGATGTGCCCCTGGGCCTTGACCATGGGGCAGGCGACGGTGAGGTTCACGCCCACCATGCCGGCGACACACTCCTTGTAGACCTCCGCCTTGGCTTTCTGGGCGGGGGTCAATCAGCGGTACCGATTATCCGATTGGACTTGACAGCTATCGCGCCGTCCTCATCCCACACCAGTACCCACAAGCTATCGGTGGGCGCGCGCTCCTGAAACGCCTTGAGCTCCGCCGCACTCGCCTGCACAAAGGCGCGCGAGACCGAGGAGCTGGACAGTCCAATCGCCCCGGGGACCGCTTCGGCCGCCGCCTCATAGTTGCGGCAGGAGATCCCGTATAGCACCCGCCTCAGCAGCACCTCATCCACCTCGCCCGAGCCCTGCAACGCCGCATGGGCACGCAGCGGGATCTCGCCCTCTTCGCCTCGCACCCGCGGCACCCGGATCGGCAAGCGCTGACCGCCCAGGCGCACCGAGCCCGGGTTGCTCCCATGCCGTGCCCCCGCATAGCCCTCCCCCCGCACATACCGTTCCCCGGCGAGCGACCGCACCTCCTCATCCAAAAGCTCCTGCACATGCATCAGACCGAGCGGGATGAGGCCGCGGATCAGTTCCACCTTCGCATCCAGCTCAAGCCCGTGGTAGCTTGCCCTATCCACCGTCTCCGCCTCACCCAAACGCTGCGCCTTCTTGCCCTTACCTACCAAACGTTGCACACTGCTCATCTACGGCTCCTCCTTCTGTTGGGGTTGATGTACAGCACAGCATCATCACACCACAGGCGGTCGAGCCGTTCAAATTCCAACTAACTAACTTTCATGATTCGATTGACGCAGCGCCCCTGATTATGAAATAATTCAAAAATCGTGGCTTTAGCTGCGAGGTTTTTTGTCGTCTGGGATCTGTGTTATTTCACGCTAAGTTTGGCACACCCT
>JBQTJM010000373.1:0-3431 GCA_052387115.1 Gammaproteobacteria bacterium
GCGGGCGCCCGCGCTGGCGCCATCCGACGCGCTTGCCCAACATTCTCCTGGAATCGGTCATTGGCCAGGGGTGATTGTAGGTCAGACATTCCCGGATGTCATCAATATCGATCTCCGGTATTTGACCTCGAAAGAGTTCCCGTAGGCGCATTGCCGATCGTGCTCACTCGCTCCCAAGCGGACATACAAATCGTGGTCACTCAGAAGTGGATTGCGTTCGCCCCAGGCATGCCGTCGATAGGACGACCAGCGGTACTGGTCAGGAGACTCCACCATGCCCGCCACCACGGGGTTCAATTCTATGTAGCGCATAGAGGTGAGGAGATAGGGTCCGCTTGCACGAGACTCGCCCTGTGACGTCCTTCCCACAGCTGCCCGTGCGCCGGTACTGGCGGTTGATGTACAGAACATAATGGCGCCCGAGGTGCTGCATGAGCCGTGAAATACCGGCGGTGTCGCGCGGCGTCATCAGCAGATGCACATGATTGGTCATCAGCACGTAGGCGTGCTGAATCGACCTAGACCTTCGCGAAAGCGGTCCAGAAGATAACCGTACTCGTCTTCGTAGAAAAAGCACGCATTCCGGTTGTTTCCGCGCTGTACCACATGCACCGGGATATCGTGGCAATGAGCGTTGGCCCACACACGTGCTTGTTTGCAAGCCGACGTGTTCCTGTGCGCAAGCCGCTACACCTCCCCGGCCGGCAATGCTCGCTGCCTCGTCCTCACTGCAGCGGCCTGCCGCGGCGCGGACGGCGAGCATTGCGGCGGGATAGCGAAATTCGCCGGATCGATCGGGGCGGCGAAATTCTCATAGTAGAAGTAGTCGGCCAGCGCGAGGCTGGTCCCTAAGTTGACTCCCGATTGCGACTGCATGAACGTGACGGGGCGGCTCTCACTGCCGGTGTCGTTCTGCGGTGCGTACCACGTCCAGAGATACGTCGAGTCGGGATAGTTCGGCGGCGACGGCGGGAAGAGCACTGAAAAGACCGTGATCGTCGTATTCGGACACAGCACCGGGTTGTTGGTAATGGTCGCCTGAATCGTCCCTTGCACGGCGGGCACCGACACCCAGTCCGGTGCCTCCTGCGGGAAATCGAAGCCCTGATTGGGTCCGACGCAGATCGGGTCCTGAGCAGCACAGAAGTTGATGAGGAAACTCGTATCGCTGTCGCGCGGCGGTGTGCAGCCTGACGGTGCGGGCCCGGTCAGCAGCGCCTCCTGCGCGACCATGTCTCCGCTGTTGTAGTTGTAATTCATCAGCGTGTTCTGTGCGCGGTCCGAATAGACCGCATACGCGCTGTCCGGCTTCCAGACATACAGAACGCGCGTCGGCAGGGGGGCAAAAGCCTCATTGACCGGCGTCATGAACGCCGTCATCCCGAAATTCCCGTTCCAGACGAAGTTCTGGTAGCCGTTCGGATTACCGACTGCGAAGCCTGCGATCGTCGGAGTGCCCCATGCAGACTGCTGCAGTTCAGCCACAGTCTGCGGATGACCTCCGCCCTGCGCCGCCTCATTCGAAGAGATAAAAACGGGGAAATAGCTGAACGAGTACATCTGCAGGATCGCCAGTTGCGTCGGATCGCCCATATTGGGACCAGCCGCCGGCCCGTCGCCGAACATCATGCGTATCGGCGCCCCTTTATTGGAGTCGAACCACACCCACGTTGCCGCGGGAGGCTTGGTGTTCGGCACCGGGACTCTCCACCAGTCGACGGTCTGAGCGTTCATCCAGTTCAGCGGCGATGAGCCAGAGCAGACGGCGTTCGATGCCTCGCCGCCGAACCAGTTCGTCGGCAGCGACCACCCCATGTCCACCGTACGCCATGGGCCGGAATTCACCGAGAGAAAGGTGTTGGTCGGTCCGATGATGTACCACCAGGTGTTGCCCGAGGCGCAGCCGGAGATCTGTGCCGAGAAGTACCGCCCTTCCATATAGAGGAGGTTCGCGACGCAGAGCTCGAAGAACGGCGTTGTGGGGTTCGGATCGTTCGATTGCGTCGGACTGAATGGTTGCAGCAGGGCCGTCGCCTCCCACACCGGCGGCATCGCCGGCGCGGGCGTCGTGACGGGGGTGAAGGTGGGCCACGCGGAGGACGGAACGGGATCGATACTGCTCGCAGGAACTGGCATATGCTCTCCCTTCAGACACACAACTCGGGTGCTCTGTGGACAGACGGCGAAGGATAGGAGATCCAACGCGGGTTCGCAACTCGGGTACTGTTTCGTCCGACGGGCTGAGTGGTGATTGGGCGGTCTGAAAGCGGTCCGCGCCGGGGCGCAAGCACAGAGGCGGGGCGGCCCCGGTGGTTAGCGGGAGCGCAAGCGTGAGTCTTGGGGGTGGTGTTCGGTTCCCATGGAACCAGGCGCCGTCCCCCAGGCACAAAGCGATGTCCCTTCGATGCAACGCGCCGTCCCGTGGGTACAGCGCCTTGTCCCTTGGAGAGCGCGCGCCGTCGCTATTTCCGCCGCGTCCGGTTCCGGGGACCGGGCACGCCGTTGGCCGGGGGACCGCGTTCCGTCCTTTACGTTTGCGTGCCCGGGAAAGGCCACGACTCCCGGAAGCTTTCAATGCACGCCCCCGGTCATTCCTCCCTCTTCAGCGGCAGATCACGTCTGGCGATAGAAGAAGCAGCCAGGGACGAAGTCCCAAGGCGACATCGACGTGAAGAGAAACCATCGAGAAGGAGAAAACGCCGTTATGAGTACCAAGAACCGACCGACCCCCGAACGCATCCTCAAACAACTCACCCAAGTGATCGGCGTGTGCCAGGCGCACGACGATTTCAACGCCGGACCCGAGGTGACCCTCCAGAAGCTCAAGGACAACCGCGATCGACTGGCCGCGTGTGTGACCGACATCGAAGAACTGCGGCGCCAGATCACCGAAAAGACCGACCAGCGCGATGCCTTCGCGCGCAGAGCCAATGAACTGGTGATGCGCGCCCGCAAGGGTATCCTGGCCTTTTTCGGCCCGGACTCGACCCAGTATTCGCAAGCCGGTGGTGTGCGCAGCAGCGAACGCAAACGTCCATCCCGCTCGTCCCCGCCGACCGCCCTGCCGAAAGCAGCGTAACCTGTCGGCGCCGGTCTCGTTTGCTCCCGGCGTATAAACCGGGTGAAGGCAGCGGGACGCATCTCGGCGCTGTCCCGTTTTGCCGGGACCAAAACGGGACAGCAAGGGACCTGAAAGGACGGACCCCAGGGGCGGGGTCCGCTCACCCAGTGGCCGTCAAAACAGCAGGAGCGCCCGCGCTCCCCTGGAAGGATCCTGTGGGCCCCACGATCTCGTCCGGCATCTCAAAGCCCTCGTTCAACCAGCTCGCGCCCGATAAGCCAGCGCCGGATCTCGTTCGTGCCACCGCCGATGTCGTAGACCTTGGCGTCGCGCAGGAGGCGCCCGGCGGGCGAGTCGTTCATGTAACCCC